>NZ_JBJJLN010000073.1:0-15405 GCF_046230725.1 Pseudomonas sp. KCJK9000
CAAACGTAGGAGCGAGCGCAGCTCGCGATGCGCCGCGCGGGCGGCGCTCGATCTCACAGCCGCCAAAAGGCTCAAATCGAACCCAAAAAAAATCCGACACCAGAACACTGGTATCGGATTTTTCGACCACAAGCCTGGACTCAAATGCTTAAGTGACCAGCATTAGCCGCATTGCAGCCCTTTTAACCAAGCCGCTTACAGCCCGTTACGTGCTTTGAACTCGCGGCGACGACGGTGCAGCACCGGCTCGGTGTAGCCGTTAGGCTGCTTGGCACCCTCGATTACCAGCTCGACAGCGGCCTGGAACGCGATGTTGTCGTCGAAGTTCGGCGCCATCGGACGGTACAGGGCGTCGCCGGCGTTCTGCTTGTCGACCACCGCAGCCATGCGCTTGAGGCTTTCCAGCACTTGCTCCTGGGTTACCACGCCATGGCGCAGCCAGTTGGCCAGCAACTGGGCCGAAATGCGCAGCGTGGCGCGGTCTTCCATCAGGCCGACATCGTTGATGTCCGGCACCTTCGAGCAACCCACGCCCTGATCGATCCAGCGCACGACATAGCCAAGGATGCCCTGGGCGTTGTTGTCCAGCTCGTTGCGGATTTCTTCGGCCGACCAATTGGTATCGGCTGCCAGCGGGATGGTCAGGATGTCATCGACCGACGCCGGGCTGCGCGAAGCCAGCTCCCGTTGACGCGCCTGCACATCGACCTTGTGGTAGTGCAAGGCGTGCAGGGTGGCTGCGGTTGGCGAAGGTACCCAGGCGGTATTGGCCCCAGCGAGCGGGTGAGCGATCTTCTGCTCGAGCATGGCGGCCATCAGGTCGGGCATGGCCCACATGCCTTTGCCGATTTGCGCACGGCCTTGTAACCCAGTGGCCAGGCCAACGTCGACGTTGTTGTTCTCGTAGGCGCCAATCCACTTCTCGTTCTTCATGGCGCCTTTGCGTACCACGGCGCCGGCTTCCATCGAGGTGTGGATTTCGTCGCCGGTGCGGTCGAGGAAGCCGGTGTTGATGAACACCACACGCTCGGCGGCTGCCTTGATGCAGGATTTGAGGTTGACCGTGGTACGGCGCTCCTCGTCCATGATGCCGACTTTGACGGTGTTGCGCGGCATGCCCAGCAAGTCTTCGACACGGCTGAAGATTTCTGCGGCGAAGGCGACTTCTTCAGGGCCGTGCATTTTCGGTTTGACGATGTAGACGCTGCCAGTGCGGGTGTTCTTGCGGCTGGTGTTGCCGTTGAGGTTGTGCAGGGCGATCAGGTTGGTGAACAGGCCGTCCTGGATACCCTCGGGGATTTCGTTGCCCTGGCCGTCGAGAATCGCCGGGTTGGTCATCAGGTGGCCGACGTTGCGCACAAACAGCAGTGAACGGCCGTGCAGGGTAACGCTGCCGCCATTGGGGGCGGCGTATTCGCGATCCGGGTTCATGGTGCGGGTGAAGGTCTTGCCACCTTTGCTCACGCTTTCGGCCAGGTCGCCTTTCATCAGGCCCAGCCAGTTGCGGTAGACGATGACCTTGTCATCGGCATCGACGGCAGCGACGGAGTCTTCGCAGTCCATGATGGTGGTCAGCGCCGACTCCATCAGGATGTCTTTGACGCCGGCGGCATCGGTACTGCCGACTGGGGTGTTGGCATCGACCTGGATTTCGAAGTGCAGGCCGTTGTGCTTGAGCAGCACGGCAGTAGGCGCCTTGGCGTCGCCATGGAAACCGATCAGTTGCGCATCATCGCGCAAGCCACTGTTGCTGCCACCCTTGAGGGTGACCACAAGCTTGCCGTCTTCGATGCGGTAGCCGGTGGAGTCGACATGGGAGCCTGCAGCGAGGGGTGCGGCTTCGTCGAGGAAGGCGCGGGCGAAGGCGATGACTTTATCGCCACGCAGCTTGTTGTAGCCCTGGCCTTTTTCGGCGCCGCCTTCATCGCTGATGGCATCGGTGCCGTACAGCGCGTCATACAGCGACCCCCAACGGGCGTTGGCGGCGTTCAATGCGAAGCGGGCGTTCATCACCGGCACGACCAGCTGTGGGCCGGCCATGTGGGCGATTTCTTCGTCCACATTCTGGGTGGTGGCCTGGAAATCGTCGGCTTGTGGCAGTAGGTAGCCGATTTCCTGGAGGAATGCTTTGTAGGCTACGGCGTCGTGTGCCTGGCCTTTGCGTGCCTGGTGCCAGGCGTCGATCTTGGCTTGCAGCTCGTCGCGCTTGGCGAGCAGGGCTTTGTTCTTTGGAGCGAGGTCATTGATGATCTTCTCAGCACCGGCCCAGAACTGCTCGGCGACGATGCCGGTCCCTGGGATGGCTTCGTTGTTGACGAAGTCATACAGGACCTTGGCGACCTGAAGGCCACCGACTTGAACGTATCCAGTCATTGCTTGCCTCACTCTGCTCAGCTATTTCGCTCTTCTGTATTAAGCCTGTAGCGCTTCTCTAAACACGTACCAGTGCATGCCCTCATCCAGTGGCGAGAGCGGCTGGGTGCGGCCTGCCAGACGGGCTGGCAGACAGTGTGCGTATTTTCACAGGCGCCTTGGCAGACATCCAAACGACGTTTTGTAGTCCGCGCCACGGGATACTACATGAAGCAGTAGGCGAGGCAAAATCAGACTAAAAGCGCCGTTCTGCGACCAGGTGGTCGCGTAGGGTCACGCTGGGAGAGCGTATGTTCGCAAAAAACAGGTAGATTGTTCCAGATAAATCTTGAAACAGTACACGATTGCTTGTGTTGAACGCCCTGCGGCAGGTTGCCGCGCCTTGCCTATACTCAACCGATCCCCATATTCGCCGCCTTGCGCGGCCCGACGCTGAGGTAGGGCTTGTGGATCATCTTGTGTTGACCGTAATCGCCCCGGACAAGGCCGGGCAGGTGGAGCGCGTTGCCCAATGCATCGCCGAGCATAACGGCAACTGGCTCGAAAGCCGTATGTTGCGGATGGCCGGCCAGTTCGCCGGGATTTTGCGGGTGGCGGTGCCGGCGGAAAACTACGATGAGCTGGTGGCGGCGCTGCAGGCCCTGGGGCAGTACGAAATTCGTGTGCTGATCGCTGAAAGCGGCGTGGAGCCTTCATGCACCTGGAAGCCAATCGCCATGGAGCTGGTAGGTAATGACCGCCCCGGCATCGTGCGCGATATCACCCGGTTGCTGGCCGAGCAGGGGGTGAACCTTGAGCGATTCACCACCGAGGTGCGCCCGGCACCGATGAGCAGCGAGCCGCTGTTCCATGCCGATGCGCTGTTGGCACTGCCTTTGGCGCTGTCGCTGGATGATCTGCAGCAGAAGCTGGAAAGCCTGGCGGACGACCTGATGGTGGAGTTGACCCTACGGCCGCAGGACTGAACGGATATGCACAAGCCCAGGGGTGGAGTTATCCCGGTTTCACGGGGAAGGCCCTGTGGATAACCTGGGGGCTCAGCCCGCGAGCCCAGGTGTCCCGCAGGCTCTAGAGGTTTGAACAAAAAACGTACAAGCATCAGGCGGTTGTGCACAAAGCGCGGGGACGAGGGTGTGGATAACCTCTGGAGATATCGTTGCAGGCCAGGCATTACGGGGCCTGCAACGATTAGATCGTTTTTTGATCAGGCGCGTTTGCGTAGATTTATCCAAGCGTCGACGCTGTAGATCACCAAGCCCGCCCAAATGAAGATGAACGCCACCAGGGTGCTAGGCGACAAATGTTCATCGAACAGCAGCACGGCCTGCAGCAGTACCAAGGTTGGCGCCAGGTACTGCAAAAAGCCAAGCGTGGTGTAGGGTAGGTGGCGAGCAGCGGCGTTGAAGCAGACCAGCGGCACCAGGGTCACCGGCCCTGCTGCCATCAGCCATAAGGCCTCGCTACTGCTGTAGAAGGTGGCCTGCGCGCTCATCGCCGTGGGGTGCAACAGCAACCAGCCCAGCGCCAACGGCACCAGCATCCAGGTTTCTACCACCAGGCCAGGCAGCGCTGCTACCGGTGCCTGCTTGCGAATCAGGCCGTAAAAGCCAAAGGTCAGTGCCAATGCCAGCGATACCCACGGCAGGCTCCCGACTTGCCAAACCTGCTGTGCGACGCCCACTGCCGCCATCATCACCGCCAGCCATTGCAGGCGGCGCAGGCGCTCGCCGAGCAGCAGCATGCCCAGCAGCACATTGATCAAAGGGTTGATGTAGTAGCCAAGGCTGGCTTCAAGCATGCGGCCATTGTTCACTGCCCACACGTAGGTCAGCCAGTTGGCGGCGATCAAGGTACCGCTCAGGGCCAGAATCGCCAGCCGGCGGGGGTTTTCACGCAGCTCGCGCCACCAGCCGGGGTGTTTCCACGCCAGTAGCAACAGTGAACCGAATAGGGCCGACCAGAGCACCCGGTGAACGATGATCTCGACTGCTGGGACGCTTTGAATGGCCTTGAAGTAGATGGGGAACAGGCCCCAGATGATGTAGGCACTCAGGCCCAGAAGGTACCCGCGACGCGGGTTTGCAGCGTGCATTTCAAATCCTTGCTGAATGAAGCGATGGCTATTGTAGACAGAGGCAGGCGCCTTTCTAGAACAATTTCAGGGGTAATTCATCCAGTGCTGCCCGTTGCTCGCGCAGCGCGAGTATCTGGTCGCCCCAGTATCGCGGCTGGCCGAACCACGGGAAGCTAGGCGGGAATGCGGGGTCGTCCCAGCGCCTGGCCAGCCAGGCGCTGTAGTGCAGCTGGCGCAGGGCGCGTAACGGTTCGATCAGGGCCAGCTCACGGGGGTCGAAGTCGTGGAACTCGTTGTAGCCATCGATCAGCTCGGCCAACTGCCCAAGCCGTTCCTCGCGGCTACCGGCGAGCATCATCCATAGGTCCTGCACGGCCGGGCCCATGCGGCAATCATCAAGGTCGACCACGTGGTACACCTCGTCGCGGTGCATCAGGTTGCCTGGGTGCAGGTCACCGTGCAGTCGAATGACCTGATGGGGCGTGCGCGCATAGATGTCTTCGACCTGTTTGAGCAGGTCGCGGGCCACGGACTCGAAGGCGGGCAACAGGTCCTTTGGAACGAAACCGCCGTCGAGCAGGGTGTTCAGCGAGGCATGGCCGAAGTTGTCCACAGCCAAAGCCTCGCGGTGTTCGAACGGCCGTGCAGCGCCCACCGCATGCAGGCGGCCAAGCAACTGTCCGAGGCGATATAGCTGGTCAAGGTTGCCGGGCTCGGGTGCGTGGCCACCCCGGCGCGGGAACAGGGTAAAGCGAAAGCCGTTGTGCTCGAACAGGGTCTGCCCGCCGTGTTGCAACGGCGCGACTACCGGTACCTCGCAGTCTGCCAGCTCGGCAGTGAACTGGTGCTCTTCCAGAATCGCTGCATCGCTCCAGCGGCCTGGGCGGTAGAACTTGGCGATCAGCGGTTGCGCATCCTCGATGCCTATTTGATAGACGCGGTTTTCGTAGCTGTTCAGCGCCAGCACCCGAGCATCGCTGAGAAAGCCAAGGCTTTCCACGGCATCAAGGACCAGGTCTGGCGTGAGGGTATCGAACGGGTGCGACATGAAAGCTCCGGAGCTACGCGAGGTGCAGTGAAGCTACAGTGTAATGAATGCGCGGGGGCCTGACATTTTTGCCCTGCTTGGGGTTGTTTTACCTTGCCGATCAATCGCTCTGGCATTCGGCAGTTGCGTCGCCACGGTCAAGGCCCCGTTCATTCACAGCTACTGCAAAATCGCAGACCGGCGGGCGGCAGTTCGCCCAACTCAGGCCGGCACGCCCAACAGCACACTGGAGGGATGAAACTGGACGCGTATCGGTTGGCCAGCCAGCAAGTGTCGTTGCGCCAGCCAATCGGCCTCGGCGAAGGCACATAGGGTCTGGCCGTTGCCCAGGGTCAAGCGCACTTCGCTGGGGCCTTCAGGGTCGGCCAGCACTTGTTCGATAGTGGCTGACAGGCAGTTGCTGCCAGCTTCAGGCTCGTCGTTGTCGTCCAGCAGCGTTACCCAGCCAGCCTTGAGCAATGCCACCACGGCGCAACCAAGGGTCAGGTCCAGGCGTGCAGTGCTGTCTTGCGTGATCAATGCATCGATTTGTACGGCACCGCCCAGTGCCAGGGTGACTCGGTCATGTCGCCCTTCACGGCGCAGGCCGCTGACCTGCCCCTGCAACTGGTTGCGCGCACTGGTACGCAACATCAGGCGCCCGAGCAGCTCGAGGTCCGAAGACTGCTCGGCGGCTTCGAGCAGCTGGGCTTGCAGGCTTTGCAAACGTTGGTAGAGGCGCAGCACCCGTTCGCCCTCGCTCGACAGCCGCGCGCCGCCACCGCCACGCCCGCCCGTGCTGCGCTCGACCAGCGGCAGGCTGGCCAGATTGTTGAGTTCATCGATCGCATCCCAGGCAGCTTTGTAGCTGATACCGGCCGCTTTCGCCGCACGGGTGATCGAGCCTTGTTCAGCAATGTGCTGAAGCAGTGCAATGCGCTGTGGGCGACGGGCGATGTGCTGAGTGAGGAGTGCGGGCAGGGACATATGGGCGCCTATCATGAACTTAGTCTTCAAGCTTGCCCCGGTTTCGCCGTGCGTGCCAGGCAATACACGTCGATCCTGCGCGCACCGGCCTGGCGCAGCACCTGTGCGATGGCCTGGGCCGTGGCCCCGGTGGTCAGTACGTCATCGACCACTGCGACGTGCTGACCTTCAAGCGACGTACCGTTGGCCAGGGCGAAAGCCTGGCGCAGGTTGCCACGCCGGGCCTTGGCATCGAGGTGCTGTTGTGCCGGGGTTTCCCGCGTGCGCAGCAGCAACCGCTCATCGCACTCGATAGCCAGTGCCTTGGCCAGCCAGCGCCCCAGCATGCCCGCCTGGTTGAAGCCGCGTTCGCGCAGCCGGCGCCGAGCCAAGGGTACTGGCAACAGCAGGCTTGGTTTGCGTAGCCCCTCATCGAAGCGGTAGCGCAGGTTCATGGCCAGCAACTCGGCCATCAACCGGCCAAGTGGCCATTGGCTGTTGTGTTTGAAACGGCTGATCAGCGTGTCCAGCGGGAACCCGTAATGCCAGGGGGCCACCACCTGATCGAAAGGCGGTGGCCTGCGGCTGCACTGAGCGCAGGTCAGGTTGGCCATCGGCAAGGGCAGCGCGCAGCGCAGGCAGTACTCCTCCAGCCAGGGAAGCTCCTGTTCGCAAGGCACGCACAGCGGGTAGCGCTGTTGCGCAGGCTCGCTGCACAGTAAACAAAGGTGGTTAATATTTATACACTTGTTGACCAGCAACTTTAGCCAAGGTTGACAGTTCATAGGGCTTCCATGAGTATGCGAGCTATCCGTGATGCGCTGGCAGGCACTTGTGCCTCGGCGCCAGCTACAGCCTAAACAAGGAAACGCCGATGAGCGCCAGCACAACTGCAACAACACGTCACGACTGGTCACTGCCTGAGGTCAAGGCGTTGTTCCAGCAGCCGTTCAATGACCTGCTGTTCCAGGCGCAAACCGTGCACCGCGCGCATTTCGACCCCAACCGTGTGCAGGTGTCGACCTTGTTGTCGATCAAAACCGGCGCCTGCCCGGAGGATTGCAAATATTGTCCGCAGTCCGGCCACTACAACACGGGGCTGGAAAAACAGAAGCTGATGGAAGTGCAGAAGGTGCTGGAAGAGGCCGCTCGCGCCAAAGCCATCGGCTCCACCCGGTTTTGCATGGGCGCGGCGTGGAAGCATCCGTCGGCCAAGGACATGCCCTACGTGTTGGAAATGGTCAAGGGCGTGAAAGCCATGGGTCTGGAAACCTGCATGACCCTCGGCAAGCTCGACCAAGAGCAGACCGCCGCCCTGGCCCAGGCTGGGTTGGACTATTACAACCACAACCTCGATACCTCGCCGGAGTTCTACGGCAGCATCATTACTACCCGTACTTACAGCGAACGCCTGCGGACCTTGGCTTACGTGCGTGAGGCTGGGATGAAGATCTGTTCGGGCGGCATCCTGGGCATGGGTGAGTCGCTGGACGACCGCGCAGGCTTGCTGATTCAGCTGGCCAACCTGCCCGAGCACCCTGAATCGGTGCCGATCAACATGCTGGTGAAGGTCGCTGGCACGCCGCTGGCCGAAGAACAAGACGTCGATCCGTTCGACTTCATTCGCATGCTCGCAGTGGCGCGTATCCTCATGCCCAAGTCGCACGTGCGCCTGTCCGCTGGCCGCGAGCAGATGAACGAGCAAATGCAGGCACTGGCGTTCATGGCTGGCGCCAACTCGATTTTCTACGGCGAGAAGCTGCTGACTACCGCCAACCCGCAGGCTGACAAGGACATGCAGCTGTTCGCTCGCCTGGGCATCGAGCCCGAGGCGCGCGAAGAGCATGCCGACGAAGTGCACCAGGCCGCCATCGAGCAGGCGCTGGTCGAGCAACGCAGCAGCGATCTGTTCTACGACGCCGCGTCAGCCTGAAATGGCCTTCGATCTGGCGGCGCGCCTGGCCGAACGGCGCGCCGCAGACCTGTATCGGCAGCGGCCCTTGTTGCAGAGCCCACAGGGGCCGGAAGTGGTGGTCGATGGGCAACGCTTGCTGGCCTTCTGCAGCAATGACTATCTGGGGCTGGCCAACCACCCTGAGGTGATCGCCGCTTGGCAGGCTGGCGCCCAACAGTGGGGTGTCGGTGGCGGTGCTTCGCATCTGGTGGTCGGCCACAGCACGCCGCATCATGCCGTCGAAGAGGCGTTGGCCGAACTCACTGGCCGCCCGCGCGCGCTGCTGTTTTCCACAGGCTACATGGCCAACCTCGGCGCCATCACCGCGCTGGTGGGGCAGGGCGACACCGTGCTGCAGGACCGCCTGAACCATGCCTCGCTGTTGGACGGCGGCTTGCTCAGTGGTGCCCGCTTCAGCCGTTACCTGCACAACGACCCAACCAGCCTGGCCAGCCGGCTGAGCAAGGCTGCCGGCAACACGCTTGTAGTCACCGACGGTGTATTCAGCATGGACGGTGACCTTGCCGACTTGCCGGCACTGGCTGGCGTGACTCGCGCCGCCGGTGCTTGGCTGATGGTCGATGACGCCCATGGGTTGGGTACTCTGGGGGCTCAAGGTGGCGGCATCGTCGAGCACTTCGGCCTGGGTATCGACGATGTGCCAGTGTTGATTGGTACCCTCGGCAAGGGCTGCGGCACCGCCGGTGCCTTCGTCGCCGGCAGCGACGAATTGATCGAGACACTGGTTCAGTTCGCCCGGCCTTACATCTACACCACCAGCCAGCCCCCGGCGCTGGCTTGCGCCACACTCAAGAGCCTGCAGTTGCTGCGCCGTGATACCTGGCGCCGCGAGCATCTGGCGGCATTGATCCGCAAGTTTCGCCTGGGCGCCGAGCAGATTGGCCTGCGACTGATGGACAGCCCGACACCGATCCAGCCAATCATGGTGGGTGACAGTGCCAAGGCTGTTGAACTGTCACGCATGTTGCGCGAACGCGGTTTGCTGGTGACCGCCATCCGCCCGCCGACGGTGCCGGCCGGCAGCGCTCGGCTGCGGGTAACCTTGAGCGCGGCGCACAGTGAGGCGCAAGTGCAGCTATTGTTGAATGCATTGGCCGAGTGTTATCCACAGCTGGAGGCCGCCGATGCGTAACCGTCTGATCCTTCTTCCAGGTTGGGGGTTGGGCCCCGCCGCCCTAGAACCCCTCGCCGCCAGCCTGCGGGCACAGGACACGCGCCTGCAAGTCGAGCTTATGCCACTGCCGGAATTGGCAGATGCCGATGTGCAGGCCTGGGTCGACTACCTTGACCGCAAGCTGCCCAACGATACCTGGCTGGGTGGCTGGTCGCTGGGCGGGATGCTCGCCAGCGAGCTGGCGCGCAAGCGCGGCGACCATTGCTGCGGCTTGCTGACCTTGGGCAGTAACCCCAGTTTCGTGGCCCGTGCCGATTGGCCCCATGGCATGGCCGTGGACACCTTCGGCACCTTCCTCGATGGATGTCGCAGCCACACCTCGGTAACCCTCAAGCGTTTCCGTACGCTGTGCAGCGACGGCGCCCTGCAGCCACGCACGCTGTTGCGGCAATTGGGCGTGGGTATACCGGACACCGACCCTCTGTACCTTGCCAATGGCCTTGAAGTACTGGCCAAGCTCGATACCCGTGCAGCCTTGCAGGCCTATGACGGCCCGCAGCTGCACCTGTTCGCTGGCAGCGATGCACTGGTACCGGCCGAGGCGGCCAAGGCGCTGAGCGAATTGCTGCCGGACGTTGAAGTCGGCCTGGTCGAAGAGAGTTCCCACGCCTTTTTGCTGGAATATCCCCAGGAACTGGCGGCGGGCATCAAGAGTTTCCTGCATGAGAGTGGCGATGACTGACCTTTCCCATCCAACCCTGCCCGGTACCTTGCCTGACAAGCGCCAGGTGGCGGCTTCGTTCTCCCGAGCAGCGGCCAGCTACGACAGCGTCGCGGCCCTGCAGCGGGCTGTCGGGGTGAGCTTGCTGGCGCAGTTGCCTGAAGACCTGGCGCCGTCGCGCTGGCTGGACCTAGGCAGTGGCACTGGCTATTTCAGCCGAGTGCTGGGCGAGCGCTTCGCGCGGGCAACCGGTGTGGCGGTGGATATCGCTGAAGGTATGTTGCGCCATGCTCGGGGCGAGCGGGGTGGAGCGCAGTACCTGATTGCGGGTGACGCCGAGCGCCTGCCACTGGGGGATGCCTGCGTCGACCTGGTGTTCAGCAGCCTGGCGGTGCAGTGGTGCAGCCAGTTCGCCATGGTGCTGGAAGAAGCGCGCCGGGTACTTCGCCCAGGCGGTGTGCTGGCCTTCAGCAGCCTGTGCGTCGGTACGCTCGAGGAGTTGCGTGCCAGCTGGCAGGCGGTGGACGGCATGGTGCATGTGAACCGCTTTCGGCGCTTGCAGGACTACCAGAACCTGTGTGCAGCCAGCGGCCTGGAACCGCTCAGCCTGCAACGCCAGGCCCATGTGCTGCACTACCCGGATGTGCGTAGCCTGACCCATGAACTCAAGGCACTCGGCGCCCACAACCTCAACCCCGGGCGGCCCTCTGGCCTGACCGGCCGTGCCCGTGTGCAAGGCCTGATGCAGGCCTATGAAGCATTTCGCCAGCCCCAGGGGCTGCCCGCCACCTATCAGGTGGTCTATGGTGTCATGCGCAAGCCACAGGCATAAGAGGACCGAGATGAGCCAGGCCTATTTCATCGCCGGCACCGACACCGATGTCGGCAAGACCACCATTGCTGCGGGGCTTTTGCATGCGGCGCGCTTGCAAGGGCTGAGTACCCTGGGCGCCAAGCCAGTGGCTTCGGGTTGCACAATGACTGCCAAGGGCTTGCGCAACAGCGACGCTCAGGCGCTGATCGATGAGAGCTCGATCAAGCTCGACTACCAGCAGGTCAACCCGTTTGCCTTCGAGCCGGCCATCGCCCCCCATGTGGCTGCCCGTGAGGCCGGTGTTGCGCTGGAGGTGGCTGCTTTGGCCAGGGCCATGCGGCATGTGCTG
This sequence comes from Pseudomonas sp. KCJK9000, assembly GCF_046230725.1. NCBI lineage: Bacteria > Pseudomonadati > Pseudomonadota > Gammaproteobacteria > Pseudomonadales > Pseudomonadaceae > Pseudomonas > Pseudomonas sp. KCJK9000. The sequence continues at coordinate 11,414 of NZ_JBJJLN010000073.1, forward strand.
GACCAGGGAGCTGACTTCACTCTGGTTGAGGGTGCAGGCGGTTGGCGTGTGCCGTTGTCCGACCAGGCCAATCTGTCCGACCTGGCTATTGCCCTGAAGCTGCCGGTGATTCTGGTGGTGGGCGTGCGGTTGGGTTGTATCAACCACGCGCTGCTCAGTGCCGAGGCGATCGCCCGCGACGGGCTGCAACTGGCGGGTTGGGTAGCCAATGTGATCGAGCCAAAGACCGCGCGCCTGGAGGAAAACCTGGCCAGTCTGGCGGAGCGCTTGCCGGCGCCGTGCCTGGGGCGCGTGCCGAAACTCAAGCAGGCTAGCGCCGATGCTGTGGCAGAACACTTACAGCTCGACCTACTGGATTGAAGCTGGGCCATATACTCTCGGCCTATGAGCTGGCACCGGGCCATTAGCTATTTAAAAGAGCCATTTCATCCTCGGGCTGCTTTAATGGAGCATGTTTACACCCAGTTTCATTGGAGTCGTGCCATGCAAATCAGCGGCAGCACCGCGTACTACGCGGGCCTCAATACCATCTACAACGGCCAGAACCGTGTCGATCAGGCTGCAGGCCAGATCGCTAGCAGTTCGGTCGAGCGCGCTGCCACCAGCCAGTCAAGCGACTTCCAGGCCGAGCGCCTGCGTGGGGTGGATCGAAGCCAGCAGATGGACTTGGCCACTAGCACCGTACAACTTGCCCTCGGCAAGACCGAAACCGAACTGGGTGTGAAAGTGGCCAAGGCCTCCGACGAAATGCTCGGTCGATTTATCGACACTTACGCCTGATTCCTTTCTCTCGCGGCTTCATGCCGTGGTACCTAGGGCATCGTCAGTCTGCGGGTGGCTACGCGGCTAAAGCCGCTCCCGCAGGCTTGTAGGTGACCTCGACAATCGCCCGCCTGCCAGTTAGTACATCCATTCATCGCCGTTTTCCCTTTTGCGTCTTCACGGATCGATCCGCTTGCGCAGCCGATTGACGCTCGGTTTGGCTCGTATGGCATAAGAGCCATTTTTCGTGGCGTAAATGGCACCATAGTCACTTCTTGACATCCGGGCGTGCTAAACGTAAGTTTCAAACAACTGTTTGACCGAAAGCCGACAAGAGCTGGTTGGTATCAGCGGTCCCCCAGAACTCATCACAGAGGTTCATCGCAATGCCTGATTACAAAGCCCCCTTGCGTGATATTCGTTTCGTGCGCGACGAGCTGCTCGGCTACGAGGCGCACTATCAGAGCCTGCCGGGTTGCCAGGACGCAACGCCCGACATGGTCGATGCAATCCTGGAAGAAGGCGCGAAGTTCTGTGAGCAGGTACTGTCGCCGCTGAACCGTGTCGGCGATCAGGAAGGTTGCACCTGGAGCGAGTCGGGCGTGAAGACACCGACCGGCTTTAAGGAAGCCTACGCGCAATTCGTCGAAGGTGGCTGGCCAAGCCTGGCCCATGACGTCGAGCACGGCGGCCAAGGCCTGCCAGAGTCGTTGGGCCTGGCCCTGAGCGAAATGGTCGGTGGTTCGAACTGGTCGTGGGGCATGTACCCAGGCCTGTCCCATGGCGCGATGAACACCATCTCCGCCCACGGTACCGCCGAGCAGCAGCACACCTACCTGACCAAGCTGGTGTCCGGCGAATGGACCGGCACCATGTGCCTGACCGAGCCGCATTGCGGCACCGACCTGGGCATGCTGCGGACCAAGGCCGAGCCTCAGGCCGATGGCAGCTACAAAGTGTCCGGCACCAAGATTTTCATCTCGGCCGGCGAACACGACATGGCCGGCAACATCGTCCACATCGTGCTGGCACGCCTGCCGGACGCTCCGGCTGGCACCAAAGGCATTTCGCTGTTCATCGTGCCGAAGTTCCTGCCTAACGCAGAGGGCGGGGTGGGTGAGCGCAACGGTGTGAGCTGCGGCTCCATCGAGCACAAGATGGGCATCCACGGTAATGCTACCTGTGTGATGAACTTCGATGGCGCAACCGGCTACCTGATTGGCCCGGCCAACAAAGGCCTGAACTGCATGTTCACCTTCATGAACACTGCACGCCTGGGTACCGCGCTGCAAGGCCTGGCCCATGCCGAGGTAGCCTTCCAGGGTGGCCTGAAGTATGCCCGTGAGCGCCTGCAGATGCGTTCCCTGACCGGCCCTAAAGCACCGGACAAAGCCGCAGACCCGATCATCGTCCACCCTGACGTGCGCCGTATGCTGCTGACCATGAAGGCGTTCGCTGAAGGTAACCGCGCGATGGTGTACTTCACTGCCAAGCAGGTCGACATCGTCAAGTACAGCCAGGACGAAGAAGAGCGCAAGAAGGCCGACGCCTTGCTGGCGTTCCTCACCCCGATCGCCAAGGCTTTCATGACCGAGGTGGGCTTCGAGGCGGCCAACCATGGTGTGCAGATTTACGGTGGCCACGGTTTCATTGCTGAGTGGGGCATGGAGCAGAACGTGCGCGATAGCCGCATCTCCATGCTGTACGAAGGCACCACCGGCATCCAGGCACTCGACCTGCTCGGGCGCAAGGTGCTGATGACCCAGGGCGAAGCACTCAAGGGCTTCACCAAGATCGTGCACAAGTTCTGCCAGTCGCAGGAAGGCAATGACGCGGTCAAAGAGTTCGTCGAGCCATTGGCTGCGCTGAACAAGGAGTGGGGCGAGCTGACCATGAAAGTGGGGATGGCCGCGATGAAGGACCGTGAAGAAGTCGGTGCCGCTTCGGTGGACTACCTGATGTATTCCGGTTACGCATGCCTGGCCTACTTCTGGGCCGACATCGCCCGCCTGGCCGCCGAAAAGCTGGCTGCCGGCACTAGCGAAGAGGCCTTCTACACCGCCAAGCTGCAGACCGCACGCTTCTACTTCCAGCGCATTCTGCCGCGTACTCGCACCCATGTGGCCTCCATGCTGTCTGGCGCAAACAACCTGATGGATATGAAAGAAGAGGACTTCGCGCTGGGTTACTAAGCCTGCTTGAGGTTGCGCTTTGAAGAAACCGCTCCCAGTGAGCGGTTTTTTTCGTCCGGATATTTAGCTTTGCCAAAGCGCTCAGGCAAGAAATGCTCAAGCCGCATGCCGCCGCTGCCGTTAACCCACCCGGGAACTCATCTATTCACGTGTGCTGCCGATGAAGTAAAGGCACAATGCCATTATTGATCTGCCGGGTTGGAGATTGCCCTTGTTTCGTTTAAATGCTGTTCGCGCGAGCCATTTCCTGCCTTCGCTGTTTCTATTACTGGCTGGGCTTGCGGCGGCGTATGTGAGGGACCTTAGCGTTTTCTTCACTTCATTGTTCAACGTGCTTCCCACGCTGGTACTGCTGCTCGGTGGTGCCTATTGCGCTGTCTATCGCCGCCAGCGTGAGCTGTTTCTGATGGTCACGGTGTACATCGCCTACTTCCTACTCGACACGCAGACCGACTACTACCGCGACAACGGCCGCGTGCGTGAGGACGCCGCGGTGGTTTTCCACCTGGTGTGCTTGTTGCTGCCAGCCTTATATGGCCTGTTCGGTCTTTGGCAGGAGCGCACCCACCTGGCACAGGACCTGCTGGCCCGTTTTGCAGTGCTGTTCGCAGTCGGCAGCGTTGCACTGGCCTTGGAGCAGAGCTTTCCCGAGGCGCTGCTGGGCTGGTTGGCCGAAATACGCTGGCCCTCGTTGCATGGCCAGTGGATGAGCCTGATCCAGATGGTTTACCCGCTGTTTTTCCTGGTACTGGTGCTGCTGGGGGTTCAATACCTGCGCGAGCCGCGGCCGTTGCATGCAGCGCAGCTGATCGGCTTGATCGGTATCTTCTGGATGCTGCCCAAGACGTTCATCCTGCCCTTCACCCTGAACATCATGTGCAGCCAGGTGATGTTGATGATTGCCGCTGCGGTATCCCACGAGGCCTACCAGATGGCCTTTCGTGACGAACTGACCGGGCTACCTGGGCGCCGCGCGTTGAACGAGCGCATGCAGCGCCTTGGGCGCAACTACGTGATCGCAATGACCGACGTGGATCA
>NZ_JBJJLN010000074.1:0-15307 GCF_046230725.1 Pseudomonas sp. KCJK9000
GCCCAATGCGTAATCGCGCAACTTGTTGGCAATTGTCGTATGAGAAACCCCCAAGCGTTTCCCTAGTGCCCGACTACTTGGAAACTCACCCATCAAATTTTCAAGTACCGCCTTTTCAAAGCGCCCGACGATCTGCGAAAGATCACCGTCCAGCGAGAACTCGCCCAACGGCTGCCTGGCACCGTAATCCGGCAAGCGAATATGTTCACCTTTCACTATCCCGCCTTCGCATAGCGAAACCGCCTGAAACAATACGTTCTCCAGCTGCCGCACATTACCAGGCCAGTGATACTGGCTGAGTTTATCCATGGCCGCAGGCGCCAACCGTGGCAAGGCGCAGCCGATCTGTCGGCTGGCTTGGTCGAGAAAGTGCTGAACCAGGCCTTCGAGCCCGTCCATGCATTCACGCAGCGGCGGGATGTGCAGCGACAGCACGTTCAGCCGGTGATACAGGTCCTGACGGAATTCGCCACGGCTGCACAGTTCCGACAGGTCGACCTGAGTGGCGCAGATCACCCGCACGTCCAGGTAAACCTCCTCGTCACTACCAACACGGCGGAAGCAACCATCCTGTAGGAAACGCAGCAGCTTCACTTGCAGCCGCGGGCTCATCTCGCCCACACCATCAAGGAACAAAGTACCGCCGGCTGTGAGCTCCAGCAGCCCCAGTTTGCCCTCTGCGCGCGCTCCCTCGAACGCCCCAGGACCGTAACCGAACAACTCGGTTTCGGCCATCGACTCAGGCAGGCCAGCGCAGTTGAGCGCCATCAACGGGGACTGGCCCCGCGGGCTGGCCAGGTGGCAGGCACGCGCCAGCAACTCCTTGCCGGTACCCGTCTCACCTTCGATCAGCAGAGGTGCATCCAGAGGCGCCATGCGTCGCGCCTCCCGCACCACTGCCGCCATCATCCGCGAACTCTGAAAAATGCTGTCAAAGCCGCGCAGCTCCTGCTTGCGCACGTTATAGATGCGTTCGCCGATGCGGTCTGCGCGGTGCAGCGTGAGCACTGCACCGGCCAAGGCTTCACTGTCATCGTGTTCTGATTGCAGTGGCGCGATATCGGCCAGAAACACATCCCCCTTTACCTTGATACGTAGGCCATTGATCCGCGACTTGTTGGCACGGACCAACTCCGGCAGGTCGAAGTCCTCGACATAGCGTGCCAGCGGCATGCCCGGTACTTCGTCGACCCGCACCCCCAATAACTGCGCTGCGGTGCGGTTGGCGGCGACGATGCTGCCGCCCATGTCGATCGACAGCACGGGGAAGTCCAGCGCGCCCAGTAGCGCATTGAGCTCCATGTGGCGCCGTTCGCTGGGCATCAGGCCCACCCGCTTGACTCCGAATACACCGGCAATCGACTCGAATTTGGGGCGTAACGCCTGGAATTGCAGATTGATCAGGTTGGGGCAGTGCAAATAGATGGCATTGCCATGATCGCCCCCTACCTCCCCCCGCAGAACGTTGATGCCGTATTCCACCAGCAGATTGAGAATGTCCCGAAGAATGCCGATCCGGTTCTGACAATGGACTTTGATACGCATGGATGCTCTCGAAGCGGCTGATTTTTCACAGTCGCGTGGAAAAAATCGTAAAGATAAGCTGACAAAAATGGCACCTATGCCAGCCCAATGCTCTGGATTTTCCGATAGCAATGGCCTTTTGTAAAATAATCGTTACATTCTAGGCATCTCAGGTAGCTACCCTGCGCAACCAGCCATCGTGCAAAACGTCCGGTGAAGGGATATTCCTAGGTCATGTCGTGGACATAACAAGAAAGAGCACTCACTAGGAGAGCCACATGAAACAGACGCAATACGTGGCACGCGAGCCCGATGCGCACGGGTTTATCGATTATCCGCAGCAAGAGCATGCGGTATGGAATACCTTGATCACCCGCCAGCTCAAAGTCATCGAGGGCCGCGCTTGCCAGGAGTACCTGGACGGCATCGACCAGCTCAAGCTGCCCCACGACCGCATTCCACAGCTGGGTGAAATCAACAAAGTGCTGGGCGCTACCACCGGTTGGCAGGTTGCTCGTGTACCGGCGTTGATCCCTTTTCAGACCTTTTTCGAGCTGCTGGCCAGCAAGCGCTTCCCGGTCGCGACGTTTATCCGCACCCCCGAAGAACTGGACTATCTGCAAGAGCCGGACATCTTCCACGAGATATTCGGCCACTGCCCGCTGCTGACCAACCCCTTCTTCGCCGAATTCACCCATACCTACGGTAAGCTCGGCCTGGCCGCGACCAAGCAAGAGCGGGTGTACCTGGCGCGTCTGTACTGGATGACCATAGAGTTTGGCCTGATGGAAACCGCGCAGGGGCGCAAGATCTATGGTGGCGGCATCCTCTCCTCACCCAAGGAAACCGTCTACAGCCTTTGCGGCCAACCGGAGCATCAGGCTTTCGACCCGATCGAGTGCATGCGCACACCCTATAGGATCGACATCCTGCAGCCGCTTTATTTCGTGCTACCGACCATGAAGCGCCTGTTTGACCTGGCCCACGAAGACATCATGGGTATGGTCCACCAGGCCATGCAGTTAGGGCTGCATGCGCCGAAGTTTCCACCCAAGGTCGCTGCCTGAGCACCTTGCAGATAACAACTCGAAGCGGAAAACACACCATGAATGCCTTGAACCAAGCCCACTGCGAAGCGTGCCGCGCTGACGCACCGAAGGTCACCGACGAAGAACTGGCCGAGCTGATTCGCCAGATACCGGACTGGAGCATCGAAGTACGCGACGGCCATATGGAGCTTGAGCGCGTGTTCCTGTTCAAGAACTTCAAGCACGCATTGGCGTTCACCAACGCCGTGGGCGAAATCGCCGAGGCCGAAGGCCACCACCCTGGCCTGCTGACTGAATGGGGTAAAGTCACCGTGACCTGGTGGAGCCACTCGATCAAAGGGCTGCATCGCAACGACTTCATCATGTGCGCGCGCACCGACAAAGTGGCCGAGACGGCTGAAGGCCGCAAATAACATCAATCATAGGGCTGCAAATTGGGGCCGCACTGCGGCCCCAAGCGTCAGTCCCCAGCTGACTGACACCAAGCCGCTAAGCTCTTGTGTTCTCCTGCACCTGTGCGAAAACCATCCGGTATCCGCCCGCAAAACCGACAAGCGACCAGGAAAATTTACTAACTGTCATCCAGACTTGTGTATCCTGCCTCAGCTTTACGAAGCTCCAAACGCGCCTGGCGCAGACTTTTCACTCACACTTGCGAGGAACGACGAGATGCATGAAATCCCGAATCTTCCCTTCCCAAGCCTGAACCCAGAAGAGCCAACCGTTACCGTCCACGCCGAGCCGACGCCTGCCGTCGATCAGGATGGTGATGATCAACCCAGCGCTGACCAGGAATAAACCGCGCAACCCTGCGACTGTGTGAAAACGGCTGACCTGTGGGCTCCCCCGTCATCACGTTTTCACACCGTCCCGAATGCGGCAGTAGCTCAATACCTCAACCCGCTGCTCGACTAAGGCCATGTTGACGGACCCTCATACCGGAGTCCGCGCCATGCTGCCTTTCCATCAAGTCCCATCACTACGCCGCAGCCAGATCGACGCGATCACCGCGCAGGATGTACTGCTCGATAGTGGCTTGTCCGGCCCCTATGATCTCAAGACATCACTTAGCCTGCACTTTGACCAGGCATTGAACCTTGACGATCTTTTTCCCAACGACTTGGCAGACTGCCAGTTACGCCTGGCCCTTGAGCAAGCACTTGCCAGCGACTTGGCAGCAGCCCACCTCAACCGATTTTTTGCACGCGAGCCGCACAGCCCTGTTGCACCCGACGAATGCACTTACTTCCTGCAAACGCTGGTCAAGCGTGCGCTCCCAAAAGCGCTGAGCGATCCGCCAGCAACGATCACGCCCTACCGTGCGTGCAGCCTGGCGCAAACCCTGTGGGCAAAAGGCCTCTGTCACAAACGCCGCGATGCCTTTGTGATGGCCGCCCTGCTGCTATTGACCGACCTGTCTACGACTCCCCCATCGCCACTGCCTGCCATGCCAGCGCTGGAGCTTGGCGGCTACCTCGACCTCAATGTGCTGGTACGCCACCTGTTACCGGCGCCCCTGGGGCGTAGCCAGGCTGACCAGTTGTTCGAGGCCCTTGAGGCTGATGTGTATTTCCAGGGGGCGCGCTACCGGGCCCCAACTCAGCGCGAGCTGCAAGCAGGGCTTGTGCCTAATCAATATGGGAAAGTGCTGCTGCCCGGCGCAGCTCTGAACGCACCCGCATCCCAAGCGCTGGACGCCTTGTTGCAATCAGAGGCATTTGACCGCTGGGCACTGCGCCTTAGCGAGGCAATTCAGCTGAGCTCGAACCCGCACAGCCGAGCGCTCGCCGAGCAAGCAATCGTGGATACGCTCTACCCGCCTGAGGATCGACGCCCAGGCTACCTGCTGGATTTCGAGCTGTTCAACGCCCACAACACCTTGCTGCCCTTCCCACAGATCCGCCTTGACCTGGTCAATAGCGTGCAGGCCAGCCTTGGCTGCCAACCTGCCGTGGCCGAGCTCGCCAGCGAATTGCTGATGCGCCGTTTCGCCCCCGAACTGCTGCTCGATGGCCGACCAACCAACAGCCCTTACCGCCCTGATCTAGACTGGGCTGCCCTGCGCCAAGGCGCAATGCTGCTGCGCGCACGGCAGTTGCCAGGGTCATTTGAGCAGGCTTTTCAAATGAACATCGAAACCCCCGCCGATGACAGCACCGCTAACGAAGCGCTGCGCGATATCTTGAGTCACTGGGGGCCGCTGCATGGGCATATCGACAGTTTGCCGCCTTGGTCGGCGCTGCAATGGCAAAAGGTGTATGACCACTACCTCAATGCCTGGGACATGGAGGCCATCGAGCAGCGCCCCAATCGCATGGCCGAGGCCGCTGTGCGCCTGAAAGCCAAAGGCCTGAACCCGGCAGGGCGTAACATCGACGGGCAACTGCATCTTGAAGCCTATGTCGATGATCGCGTGGGATACGCCAATAAAGGCCTTGAAAATATCACCGCCTGGTACGAGCGTGAATTTGACAGCTGGCAAGCAACCGCCAAGGTTCGCTACCAGGGCCTGCTGCAACGCCTGATAAGGCACCTGCCCGCTGAACAACGCGAGCAGCTTGGCCAGGCGCACTGGACCTGTTATGCCGCCACCTGGCCCCGCTATCACGGGCCTGAGCCGGTGCCGCCCTATGGCGATAGCCCGCAAGATCTCTGGCATGAGGAAATTGGCACCCGGGGCATGTTCATCCGAGTGCATGATCCAGAGCGTGACACACTGCTGGAGCTGTTTCCCGAACGCCTGGCCTATCGCGTCTGGTACAGCGCACCAAAGGCGTTCGAACAACTGGCAGGGCGCATGAACCTCAGCTACCTGGACTACAACGGTGCAGCACCCACATGGGATGTCGCCAACCATTATTGCACTTTGAAACATTTGGGCGAGGCACCTGAAAACGCAAAACTCGACGCGTTGGCCGGTATCTATGCCACTGCCATTGCACTGGGTAACCGCGCTGCTTTGCACCTGGCCGGCAAAGGCGCCACTGCCTACGAACGTTTTCTGGCCGAGAAACGTAAAGTCAGTGACTGGGCTTACTTGTGGAAGCTGATCAAGAACACGGTCCCCTTGGTAGCCTGCGTTGATGTGAAAGACAGTGAGGATGCCGCCAGCTGTGCTTTGGACGTACTAGGCGGTGTCGGCACCCTCACTGGCAGTGCCCTGCGCACGGCAAGCTCGCTATCGCGGATCTTCGGCAGCAACAAGCTAGCTGCAAAAGTTGCACGTACCACTCTTGAAACGATCGCCAAGCGCTGGGCGCTTTCAAGCGAGCTGCCTCCGGCTCTTTACCAACGCACCATCGGCCCGCGGCGCTGGCACAGCGCGCCCGAGCTCACGCACCCAGGCGAGTGGCCAGATACCTTCGTCCTCGACCGCATGCCGCCCCCGGGCCTGACGCCGGGCCAGCTGATACTTGATCGACTCCCTCCAGCCGACCTATCCCTGGCCTGGGGCACTGCTCACCGACCTATCACGATCAGCAGGGCCGATAATCTGATTGATGTGATCATCAACGGCGAGGCCTACCGCTATCAGCCCTCAGACAAAAGCAACGTGCTGCAAAGGGTCGCGAACTCGGCGTTTGAAACGAACCCGCAGGTGCTAGGCACACCCTATAGCGGGCGATATGAGTCAACCATCGCTTTGCTATTCGAGCCAGACGCGGTGAATGCAGGCACGCCTTTGTTCGGCCAGCACGCCAGCCGCGCGTTCCTGACAACCCGGCTGGAGCCTGCACCGATTCGCGCACGCGATGTGGTGGTCGGAAAATTAGCGCTGGCCCAGGTGATGGTGCACGAGGGCAAAGTGCTCGAATACATCAACTCAGTGAGAGTCCTGCCAAAACTCAGGGCCGAGGTCAGCCTGGGTGTGATTACGCCACCTATCTATCACCGCAGCATCACTGTCGACCCGTTAGCAGAGTTCTGGTTTGGCTTGCCGGAGGATACCCCACGGCTCAACGTGGAGATTCTTGCCCGTTTCGCCCCGCCCGTAAGGCTTGGCGGGCTGGCCAGGACGATCGCCGACAGGCGCATCATCAGGGCGGCCCTAATCGAATGGATGGAGGCTGAGTGGATGATGGTCGAAGCGGACACCGGTGTGTTTTACGCAACCCGGCATGAGCCCTGGCGTTGGCAGCTGCGGCAGTTGGAAAAAGTGCTCGACAATACGATTGGGCCCGAGGCTACGCCTATGCCACCACGCGACCAACGCCGCATTCTATCCAGAGTTCGCGACCCAGCTCTGATTCAGCGTTATCTGGACCTGAGCGAAAGCTACCGGATCGTAGCCACACGTTCTAACCTGCAGCGCGATGTCGACAATCTGACCGCCCTGCTGCGTGACTGGCTGGAGCACGGTCGTGCCTTGCGCCCGGTCAGGATGAGCCCATTTCAAGAGCTGCTGGACGCTGCAGAAGCCCGCATGCTGCCCGAATTCGCCAAGAACATACTCACCAATTCCCAAGCCCAGGATGCCCTAACCGGGGTGATGAAATCCGGCCTGGTGGGGCTGAACCGAGAAATCATCCCGACTTGGCGGCCATTGATTCAGGCCACGGTCAGCGAGCAGGCACACACCAACCATATCCTCAACCGTTTGCTACCGGCCTCGGGCACCCCAAAGTCATTCACCCCAATGACCGTAGACCAATTGCTCAGCGATTCCGGCGCACGTAGCCTACGTGAACACCTGCCGGGGGCGAACCTTGCATTCTTCACCGTGGCCCTTGAGGATGGCAGACGCCGCGTTTACTACTCGCTCTCAGGCGGCAAAAGCAAGCGTGTCTTCAAGATCGCCACCCCGCCGCCCGACGAAAACCTCAACATCACCTTCATCAATGCCCTGGAGCGTATGGAGGGCAGAGCGCCGTCGCCGCGCTTCACCGAACTGCCGATTCTGCGGCGCCCTACGGCACTCGACGTGCAACAACACCATCGGCACCTGGACTCGGAACGGCTGATTGCCACGGTGATTTGCGAAGACCTGCTGGCGCGGCCCGAACAGGTCAGGTCGATCCAGGTGTTCACCCTGTTCAGCACCTGCCGTTCGTGCGGCGGTTACGTGCTGCCGCGGCTACGCCTTGACTTCGACAAGGCAGCGTTCAGCGTCAGTTGGTTGGTTGACTACCGAGAATAGCGACAGCGCTGCGGGCAGCCGTTGTTCATGCAAGAGCTGCCCGCAAGCTGTACAGGCACGGTTATGATGTAGGCGCGCCATGCCCACAGCCCTACGGACCCCCCATGCCCCCGCAAGCCGCTTCCTCCCTTGCCATCACTGGCCAAGTCGTTTCCATCGTTTTGTTCACGTTCATCGGTTATCTGAACATTGGGATTCCGCTAGCCGTGCTACCTGGCTATGTGCACAACGACCTGGGCTTCAGTGCCGTGATCGCGGGCCTTGTGATCAGCGTCCAGTACCTCGCCACCCTGCTCAGCCGTCCAACCGCCAGCCGCATCATCGATAACCTGGGCAGCAAGAAGGCCGTGATGTACGGCCTGTTCGGCTGCGGTTTGAGTGGGGTATTCATGCTCGCCTGCGCCTTTCTCACCCATCTGCCCTGGGTTAGCCTGGTATGCCTGCTGCTTGGGCGTCTGGTGCTGGGCAGTGCCGAAAGCCTGGTGGGTTCCGGCTCGATCGGCTGGGGCATCGGCCGGGTTGGGGCGCAGCACACCGCCAAGGTCATTTCCTGGAACGGTATCGCCAGCTACGGCGCACTGGCCATCGGTGCGCCATTGGGTGTGATGATGGTCAAGAGCCTTGGCCTGTGGAGCATGGGTGTGAGCATCCTGCTGTTGTGCGGCTTTGGCCTACTGCTGGCTTGGCCCAAACGTGCCGCCCCGGTGGTCAGTGGCAAGCGCCTGCCGTTCATGCAGGTGCTGAGCAAAGTGTTGCCCCATGGTTCGGGGCTGGCGCTGGGGTCCATCGGCTTTGGCACCATCGCCACGTTCATCACCCTGTATTACGCCAGCCGCGGCTGGGCCAATGCCGCGCTGACCCTGAGCCTGTTCGGTGCAAGCTTCATCTGCGCGCGGCTGTTGTTTGGCAATTTGATCAATCGGATCGGCGGTTTCAGGGTGGCAATCGCTTGTTTGTCAGTCGAAACCCTTGGGTTACTGATGTTGTGGCTGGCGCCAAACGCCGAGCTGGCATTGGCAGGAGCGGCGCTGAGCGGCTTCGGTTTCTCGCTGGTGTTCCCGGCATTGGGGGTGGAAGCGGTCAACCAGGTATCAGCGGCCAACCGCGGGGCAGCGGTAGGTGCCTATTCACTGTTTATCGACTTGTCGCTTGGAGTCACCGGGCCATTAGTGGGTGCGGTGGCATCGGGGTTCGGGTTTGCTTCGATGTTTCTGTTCGCGGCTGCAGCCTCTTGCAGCGGGCTGGTGCTGAGCCTGCATTTGTATCGGCAAGCCCGCCGTGTTCGCGGCCGTAGCGCCGGGGGCGCTTAGCGCCCCCAGCTTGCTCCAGGTCAACGCCTGGCGTATTGCAACACCACCTCCAGCGGGTGGCGCATCTGCCGCTCGGTCATGCGTTTGACCTGGCTGCGGCACGAGTAGCCGGTGGCCAACGCCTCGCCTTCCTTGTCCAGCTTGGTCGCCCAGGACTGCTCGAAGATGGTCCGCGATGTCGCCTGATTGCGTGCTTCATGCCCGTAAGTGCCGGACATGCCGCAGCAACCGGTCGCCTCGGTCACCAGCTTGAGCCCCAAACGGGCGAATACCTGCTCCCACTGCTTGGTACTGGCCGGAACGTTGGTCTTCTCGGTGCAATGGGCCATCAGGCGGAAGTGGCCTGGGGCCACAGGTGCTTGCTCGGGAAGCACGTCGATCAACCATTCCTGGGGCAACAGCACGTTGGGGCACTCATCCAGGCCAGGCACCTTCTGGTACTCCTGGCGATAGACCAGGGTCATGGCCGGGTCCAGGCCTACCAACGGCACGCCGCAGTCAGCCAGGGCCTTGAGCTGGGTAGCATTGCCAATTGCCGCCTTGGCGAACGCCCCCAGGAAACCCTGCACGTGTAGGGGCTTGCCGTTTGCGCTGTACGGCGCAAGGAACACCCGATGGCCCAGGCGGTGAGCCAACTCGATGAACGCAGCCAAAAGCGGCGTCTCGAAATAACGGGTGAAAGCATCCTGCACCAGCACGATGCTGCGCTCGCGCTGGGCCGGGGTCAGCTCCCGCAGCGCTGGCACGCTAGCCACGCCAACGCGGCAGCGGGTCAGGGTCGACTGGAAATTGAAGCGGCTGATGAGTGGGCTGTCGACCATGCCGACCTTGTCCGCCAGCAGCTTGCTTACCCATCGCGAGCCCATGACTGCGTTGTACAGGCCCGGTGCGTGAGCCAGATACGGAATGGTGAATTCCAGGGAGCCGATCAAATAGTCGCGCAGCGGCCGCTGGTAGCGGCCGTGATACAGCTCCAGAAAGCGTGAACGGAAGTCCGGTACGTTGACTTTGATCGGGCACTGCCCTGCGCACGATTTGCAGGCCAGGCAGCCAGCCATGGCGTCGTACACCTCATGGGAGAAATCTGCCTGGCCCTGGTTGCGCGCGCGGTTGTTGCGAAGCCGCGCCGGCAGGCCCTTGAGCCAAGATACCGGGTTGCGCGCTGCCGCCAGCACATCGATGTTGGCCTCGCCCTGCAAGCGCAGCCACTCGCGCATCAAGGATGCACGGCCCTTGGGTGAATGCTGGCGTTCACGGGTGGCCTTCCACGACGGGCACATGGCGTCGTTGGGGTCATAGTTGTAGCAGGCGCCATTGCCGTTGCAGTGAACAGCGCTGGGGAAGTCCTGCCAGACTCGCTCGTCTATGGTGCGGTCCAGGTCACCGCGCAGGGTCACGCCGTCGACCTTGGTCAGGCCTTCAACGCTGTCTGGCGGCGTGCAGATTTTGCCTGGGTTGAGCTGGTTATGCGGGTCGAATGCACCTTTGAGCCGCTGCAGCGCCGGGTACAGTGCCCCGAAGTATTCCGGCACGTACTCCGAACGCAAGCCTTTGCCGTGCTCGCCCCACAGCAGGCCACCGTAGCGTTTGGTCAGTGCGGCAACGGCATCGGAGATCGGCTTGACCAGTGCGGCCTGCGCAGGGTCTTTCATATCCAGGGCTGGGCGTACGTGCAGCACGCCGGCATCGACGTGGCCGAACATGCCATAGGCCAGGCCGTAACCGTCGAGCAGCGCGCGGAAGTCGGCGATGTAATCGGCCAACTGCTCAGGCGGTACGGCGGTGTCTTCAACGAACGGCTGCGGGCGTACCTCGCCTTCGACGTTGCCGAGCAGCCCTACCGACCGCTTGCGCATGGTGTAGACCCGGGTGACCGCCTCAGCCCCCTCGGCCAAGGTGTGCCCTAGGCGCTCGACGCTGGTGTCGCGTTGCAAATGGTCGATGAAGGCCTGGACCCGAGCATTGACCTCGGCCGGCTCATCGCCGCAGAACTCCACCAGGTTGATGCCCAGGGTCGGGCGCTCTGGGTCGGCCGGGAAGTATTCGGCAACGCTGTGCCAGACGATGTCCTTCATTGCCAGCATCAGCACCTTGGAGTCGACCGTCTCGATCGACAAAGGCTTGAGCGCCATCAAGGCATTGGCGTCGCGCAGCGCATCCATGAAGCTGGTGTAGCGCACGTTGACCAGCACGGCATATTTGGGAATGGGCAGCACATTAAGCTTGGCTTCGACCACATAACCGAGCGAACCCTCGGCACCGCACAGCACGCTGTTGAGGTTGAAACGCCCATGCTCATC
This sequence comes from Pseudomonas sp. KCJK9000, assembly GCF_046230725.1. NCBI lineage: Bacteria > Pseudomonadati > Pseudomonadota > Gammaproteobacteria > Pseudomonadales > Pseudomonadaceae > Pseudomonas > Pseudomonas sp. KCJK9000. Next base: position 11,321 of record NZ_JBJJLN010000074.1, read on the forward strand.
GCGCAGGTGCGCGAGGTCATAACCGGTCAGGCAGCGGTTGAGCTTGGGGAACGTCGTTTCGATCAGCTGGGCTTGAGTTTCCTGGATTTCCCGGGCCATACGGTACACCTCACCGACCCTGCCAGGCGCCGCGCAAGCCTGCTCCAATGCATCATCTTCCAGCGGCAGGCTGTGCAAGCGCTCGCCGCCCAACAGCACACTGTGCAGTTCAAGCACATGGTCGCGGGTTTTGCCGTAGGTACAGCTGCCCTGCCCACTGGCGTCGGTGTTGATCATGCCGCCAATGGTGGCGCGGTTGGAAGTGGACAGCTCAGGGGCGAAAAACAGCCCATGGGGCTTGAGCGCGGCGTTGAGCTGGTCTTTGACCGTACCTGCCTGCACCCGCACCCAGCGTTCCTCGACGTTGATTTCCAGGATCTGGTTCATGTGTCGGGACAGGTCGACGACGATACCATCGGTCAGCGACTGGCCATTGGTGCCGGTGCCGCCCCCACGCGGGGTCAGCTTGATCGCTTGGAAGCGCGCATCGCCCATCAGCGTGGCGACCCTCGCCACGTCATCGGCGTCCATTGGGAAGACCGCTGCCTGGGGTAGACGCTGGTAGATGGAGTTGTCGGTGGCCAGTACGGTACGGGTAGCGTAGTCAGCGCTGATCTGGCCACGGAAGCCACTGCTGCGCAGGGCTTCGAGGAATTCGGGATAGTTGGCGGCGGGCGCCAGGGTAGACAGCTGGGCGATCATCGAAGGATGGCCTCTTGATAAGTGCTAATTCACGGAAATCCTGCCGCCCCAGCATGGGTTAGGCCCACAGGGATGACGTATGAGCCAATGTTCCTGTAGTTTCGCCTCAGGGGCAAACGGATAATCCTGCCGCTATCGATGACTTTCATGAATGAATTACCGCCATCTCACCCCGTCCATGTCGCTGCTGCTGGCGTTCGAAGCTGCTGCTCGCCATGAAAGCTATACCCGTGCCGCTGCCGAACTGGCGCTGACCCAGAGCGCAGTCAGCCGTCAGGTTCAGGCACTGGAGCAGCAACTGGGCCTGACACTGTTTCGCCGCGAGGGCCGGCAAGTGCAACTGACCGACGTTGGCCGGTTGTACCAGCGCGAGTTGAGCGAAGCGTTGGGCCGCATCCGCAGCGCCACGCTGCAGGCGCTGGCCTATCAGTCAGGGGTCGGCACCTTGCGCCTGGCAACGCTACCCACCTTCGGCTCCAAATGGCTGCTACCGCGCTTGCATGCGTTCTACAGCGCGCACCCTGGCATGCTGGTGCACATTCATTCACGCATCGAAGCGATCAATTTCGACACCAGCCAGATCGATGCCGCCATCGGCGTGGCCAGCCATGACCTGCCGGGCCTTATCTGCCATAGGCTGCATGCCGAGGAGTTGGTGGTGATTCTGCCGCCGCAGGCAGGCGACGATGCGCAAGGCTGGAGCCCTACACGCATCAGTGCAGAAGTCTTGCTGAACGTGGCCAACAACCCCCATGCCTGGGGCGAGTGGTTCTCCCACCACGGCCTGGCGCACCGGGCCATGCGGTTGGGGCCAAGCTTCGAGCTGACTTCGCACCTGATACAGGCAGTGCGGGCCGGGATCGGCATCGGTCTGGTACCGCGCATACTGGTCGAGGAAGAGCTGGCCAAGGGCGAGCTGTTCAGCCCAGGGGCGGCGTTTGCCAGCCAGCGCAGTTACTACCTGATCTACCCGCCGCGCAACGAGGCACTGCCTTCATTGAGGGCATTTCGCAGTTGGCTGCTTGAGCAGATTTGAACCTTGCTGTGGCTTCTTCGCGGGTCAATCCGCTACAACGCACTCATCGCTATTGAGAAGTTGTGACAGTGGAGTTCACCCGCCAAGAGGCCGCAGCAGGCGACAAAAAAACCCGATGCCAGTCACCTGACACCGGGTTTGTTCATTAGCCTGCAGGCTTACTTGCCGACGACACCGGCAACACCCTTGGCCTGCGGCTGACGACGACCTTTGGCCAGATACGCCAACAACATCGCGATCAGCCATACCGGGATGGCGTACACCGATACCTGAATACCTGGAATCATCAGCATGATACCGAGGATCAGCACTACGAAGGCCAACACCAAGTAGTTGCCGTAGGGGTACCACAAGGCCTTGAACAGCGGTTTCTGGCCGGTGCGGTCAAGGTGCTGGCGGAACTTGAGGTGCGAATAGCTGATCATCGCCCAGTTGATCACCAGCGTGGCGACTACCAGCGACATCAGCAACTCCAGAGCATTCTGCGGCATCAGGTAATTGAGCAGCACCGCAATCAGCGTTACCGCCGCCGACACCAAAATCGCCCGCACCGGCACACCGCGCTTGTCGACCTTGGCCAACGAGGCCGGGGCATCGCCTTGTTCGGCCATACCCAGCAGCATGCGTGCGTTGCAGTAGGTGCCGCTGTTGTACACCGAAAGTGCAGCAGTCAAGACCACGAAATTCAGCAGGTTGGCTGCGACATCGCTGCCGAGCATGGAGAAGACCTGCACGAACGGGCTGCTACCGTAACTGCCGCCGGATGCGTCGATGCTGGCGACCAGATTGTCCCACGGCGTCAACGACAGCAGCACGACCAATGCGCCGACATAGAAAATCAGAATACGGTAGATGACTTGGTTGATCGCCTTCGGAATGACGGTTTTGGGCTTGTCCGCTTCAGCAGCGGTAAAGCCGAGCATTTCCAGGCCGCCGAAGGAGAACATGATGAATGCCAGGGCCATGACCAGGCCGCTGACGCCGTGGGGGAAGAAGCCACCATGGCTCCACAAGTTGCTGACCGAAGCGTCAGGGCCGCCATTGCCACTGGTCAACAGATAGGCACCCAGGCCGATCATGCTGACGATCGCCACGACCTTGATGATGGCGAACCAGAATTCGGCTTCACCGAAGAACTTCACGTTCATCAGATTGATGGCATTGATCAGTACGAAGAACGCTGCCGCGGTGACCCAGGTGGGAATCTCTGGCCACCAGTAGTGAACGTACTTGCCTACCGCCGACAGCTCCGACATACCCACCAGGATGTACAGCACCCAGCAGTTCCAGCCCGACAGAAAACCGGCAAAACCGCCCCAGTAAGTGTGCGCGAAGTGGCTGAACGAGCCGGCCACCGGTTCCTCGACGATCATCTCGCCAAGCTGGCGCATGATCATGAAAGCGATGAAGCCGCAGACGGCATAGCCTAGGATCATCGACGGGCCGGCGGATTTCATCACGCCTGCCGAGCCAAGGAACAGGCCAGTACCAATTGCACCGCCCAGGGCGATCAACTGGATATGGCGATTTTTCAGGCCCCGCTTGAGCTCGCCTGAATGCATGTTTTGTCCACTCATGAACGAAGTCACCTGCATTGTTTTTATCTGTGACGGGATCGGACCCACCGCGCTCGTGGCGCAGCGGAATGGGCAAGGTGGTTACCTTGAATTTCCTGCCAACCGGTGCCGCCGAAGCGAATCAGCCAGGTGTCGGCAAGAGTGCGCGGTACGCAAGAGGGTCACAGGTAAAACGCGGCGCACTGTATACCCCTGCAAACGCGCAGGCGTCAACGCGTTGCGTCGTTTCCTCTGGAAAAAACGCAGCGATCCTGTGGTAAGTGCCGGAAAAGGCGAAGTGATCGGCGTACATGGCGCCTCCATTTGTTGTTCTGTTGGCCTGGCTCTGTGGTCAGGCTTATGCACACGGCAATGAGTGATATATCACCGCGCTACGGGGGTTTGGGCAAGATGGGGTAGGCACGCAGGGCTGGCTTGGGTGGGTGAGTTGCGGCAAGTTCTGTTTACAAGAACCGAACAATCCCGAATTGATGGGTGGATTTGAGCGATATCGTACAAATTTCTTTACAGAGTGGTTTGGAAAATTGCCAGTCGTCCGAAAAATTCTTTTGGGCTCAATATGTTGGGCGCTGTGCAAAGACGACACATGATGCACGGGCGGATCAGAACCAGCCCGAGGCTAATGCTGACCAT
>NZ_JBJJLN010000075.1:0-13841 GCF_046230725.1 Pseudomonas sp. KCJK9000
GACTAAGGTCGTCTGGTTGGTGTTCGCTAGCCGCATAAAGTAAGGGTGTGGGTTTCCCCTACTTGTGCTGCTAGGACAAAAACAATGAACGACAGCATTTACCTTTCGATTCAAAACAGCCCCCGCTTCAAGGAGCTGGTCAGCAAACGTGAGCGGTTCGCCTGGATTCTTTCGGCGATCATGCTCGGCCTCTACTGCGCCTTCATCCTCCTGATTGCCTACGGTCCCCAGATTCTAGGCACCAAGCTCAGCCCTGATTCATCCATCACCTGGGGTATTCCCCTGGGCGTGGGCCTGATCGTTTCGGCATTCGTCCTGACCGCCATCTACGTTCGCCGCGCCAACGGCGAGTTCGATGAGCTGAACAAGGCCATCCTGAAGGAGGCGCAACAATGATTCGCCACGCCAAAGCCCTGGCCGTACTGGCCTGCGGAGCCTTCGCACCCGCCGTGTGGGCCGCCGATGCCCTGACCGGCGAGGTGCAGAAACAACCGCTGAACGTACCGGCGATCGCCATGTTCGTGGCCTTCGTTGCTTTCACCCTCGGCATCACCTACTGGGCCTCCAAGCGCAACAAATCGGCGGCGGACTACTATGCAGCCGGTGGCAAGATCACGGGTTTCCAGAACGGCCTGGCGATTGCCGGCGACTACATGTCGGCCGCCTCGTTCCTGGGTATTTCGGCGCTGGTGTTCACCTCCGGCTACGACGGCCTGATCTACTCGATCGGCTTTTTGGTCGGTTGGCCGATCATCCTGTTCCTGATCGCCGAACGCCTGCGTAACCTTGGCAAGTACACCTTCGCCGACGTCGCCTCTTATCGCCTGGGGCAGAAGCAGATCCGTACCCTATCGGCGTCTGGTTCGCTGGTAGTGGTCGCGTTCTACCTGATCGCGCAAATGGTTGGCGCGGGCAAGCTGATCGAGCTGCTGTTCGGCCTGGACTACCACGTTGCGGTGATCCTTGTGGGTATCCTGATGTGCCTGTACGTGCTGTTCGGCGGCATGCTGGCAACCACTTGGGTACAAATCATCAAGGCTGTGCTGCTGTTGTCCGGTGCCAGCTTCATGGCGTTGATGGTGATGAAGCATGTGGGCTTCGACTTCAACACACTGTTCTCCGAAGCGATCAAGGTCCATGCCAAAGGCGAGGCGATCATGAGCCCTGGCGGGCTGGTGAAAGACCCCATCTCGGCGTTCTCGCTGGGCCTTGCCCTGATGTTCGGTACTGCCGGCCTGCCGCATATCCTGATGCGCTTCTTCACCGTCAGTGACGCCAAAGAAGCGCGCAAGAGCGTGCTGTATGCCACCGGTTTCATCGGTTACTTCTACATCCTGACCTTCATCATTGGCTTTGGCGCCATTCTGCTGGTCAGCACCAACCCTGAATTCAAGGACGCCGCAGGCGCCCTGATCGGCGGCAACAACATGGCCGCAGTGCACCTGGCCGATGCCGTGGGTGGCAGCGTGTTCCTCGGGTTCATCTCCGCCGTGGCCTTCGCCACCATCCTGGCGGTGGTGGCCGGCCTGACCCTGGCCGGTGCATCGGCAGTGTCCCACGACCTGTATGCCAGCGTTTGGCGTAAAGGCAAGGCCAACGACAAGGATGAAATTCGGGTGTCGAAGATCACCACCGTTGCCCTTGGCGTGTTGGCGATTGGCTTGGGCATTCTGTTCGAGAAGCAGAACATCGCCTTCATGGTTGGCCTGGCATTCTCCATCGCTGCCAGCTGCAACTTCCCGGTGCTGCTGCTTTCGATGTACTGGAAGAAACTGACCACCCGCGGTGCCATGATTGGCGGCTGGTTGGGGCTAGTGAGCGCGGTGACCCTGATGATCCTGGGCCCGACCATCTGGGTGCAGATCCTCGGTCATGAAAAAGCCATCTATCCGTACGAGTACCCAGCGCTGTTCTCGATGCTGATTGCCTTCGTCGGTATCTGGTTCTTCTCGATCACCGATACCTCCAAAGCCGCGGATGACGAACGTGCCAAGTTCTTCCCACAGTTCGTTCGCTCCCAGACTGGCCTTGGGGCTTCCGGCGCCGTTTCGCACTGATTCATAACGCAAAAAAAACCGCGCCTAGGCGCGGTTTTTTTTTTGCGTGCCGGCTAGATTCTGCCCAATAGCAGCAACACCAGCAGCACCACCAGCACCACGCCGATGATGCCCGACGGGCCGTAGCCCCAGCTGCGCGAGTGGGGGAAGACCGGTAAGCCGCCGATCAACAACAGGATCAGGATGATGATCAGAATCGTGGTCATGAAGAAATCCTTGTGTGTTTAGGGGTCAAGGGCCTCACACTGCCGGCCTCTTGTAATTCCGACCGTTGCCGCTTGTGAAAGATTCCATTTGCTTGAGCACCATGCAGTCATGTTCGCCCATTCACTATCCTGATTAACCCTGCTGTTGACCAAGGCCTTGATTAGACTCCTGACACAACCCGTCAGAACAAGGCGTGCCACTATGCAAAACCGCATCATGATCACTGGCGCAGGTTCCGGCCTTGGCCGGGAGATCGCCCTGCGTTGGGCCCGGGAGGGCTGGCGCTTGGCGCTGGCTGATGTCAACGAAGCGGGCCTGCGCGAAACCCTGGAGGGGGTACGGGCGGCAGGCGGCGATGGCTTCGTCCAGCGCTGCGATGTTCGCGATTACAGCCAGCTGACCGCCTTGGCCCAGGCCTGCGAGGAGCGTTTCGCAGGCATCGATGTGATCGTCAACAATGCCGGCGTCGCCTCAGGTGGTTTCTTCGCCGAGCTGTCCCTGGAAGACTGGGACTGGCAGCTCGCAGTCAACCTGATGGGCGTGGTCAAGGGGTGCAAGGCGTTCTTGCCGCAACTGGAGCGCAGCAAAGGGCGCATCATCAACGTCGCTTCGATGGCGGCACTGATGCAGGGGCCGGGCATGAGCAACTACAACGTTGCCAAGGCGGGGGTGCTTGCGTTGTCGGAGAGCCTGCTGGTGGAGCTGCGCCAGCTCGAGGTGGCTGTGCATGTGGTTTGCCCGTCGTTCTTCCAGACCAACCTGCTCGACTCCTTCCGCGGCCCGAACCCGGCGATGAAAGTGCAGGTCGGCAAATTGCTGGAAGGCTCCCCGATCAGCGCGGTGGATATTGCCGACTACATTCACCAGCAGGTCGCGGCCGGCGAGTTTCTGATTCTGCCCCATGAAGCCGGGCGCCTGGCCTGGGAGCTCAAGCGCAAGGCGCCAGAGCGGCTATACGATGAGATGGCCGAGATGGCGGTAAAAATGCGAGCAAAGGCGCAACCCCGGTGATTGCACAGCCCAGCCCGTAGGAAAAATTACAACGGTGCGTAGGCTTGCTCTGAATTGCTGGCTAGCCCTTGTCTAGCAGAATATCCCCAAGCACGCTGCGGTTTTTCCTGATGCCAAAAAGGAGCGCAGCATGCTGGTGATCGCACGAGAAGTCGGCGAAGTCATCACCATAGGTGACGATATTCGAATCAAGGTAGTGGATACCCACAATGGGCTGGTGCGTTTTGGCGTGGATGCGCCGCGCAAAGTGCCGGTGCACCGGGCGGAGGTCTATCGGCGCATCAAAGAGCAGGCCGAGCGCAAGGCTGATTGACCTGCCTCGGCCGCGTGGCTTCAAGGCCAGAAGTCAGTCGAGCAATTCCCGTGGCACGTCATGCTTGGCCAGCAGTTGGCACTGCTGGCTTTGCACATCGAACAGGATGAACGCCTGGCCTTTGGCCAGCGCCTGACGAACCCGCAATACGCGGGTTTCCAGGGGCGTGTCATCGCCATTGTCGGTGCCTTCGCGGGTCACGAAGTCCTCGATCAGGCGGGTGAGGGTTTCAGCTTGCAGTTGGTCGTAGGGGATCAGCATGGGCAGCGCACAGTCCAAGTCATGAGCGCTGCATGCTACGCGATTGCAGTGCCATCAGCTTTTATTTCCTAGCAGGCTGTCCACGGCCGGCACCCGGGTGTCGCTCTCCATCTGCGCATCGTGCTCCAGTTGGTGGCTAAAGCGCTCCAGCGATGCGTTGGCCGGTTGCGAGTCGCTGGCAAATACCGGTGGGCTGAGCAGGTAGGCACTTAGTAATCGGCTGAGGGCGGACAAGCTGTCGATATGGGTGCGTTCGTAGCCGTGGGTTGCGTCGCAGCCAAACGCTACCAGTGCGGTGCGTATGTCATGCCCGGCCGTCACGGCCGAGTGGGCGTCACTGAAGTAATAGCGGAACAGGTCACGGCGCACCGGTACATCCTGATCGCCCGCCAGCTTCAGCAGATGGCGTGACAAGTGGTAATCGTAAGGCCCGGACGAATCCTGCATGGCCACACTCACCGCATGTTCGCTGGAGGCCTGGCCCGGCGCTACCGGGGCGATGTCGATGCCGACGAACTCACTGACATCCCAGGGCAGGGCGCCGGCCGCACCCGAGCCGGTTTCTTCGGTGATGGTGAACAGCGGGTGGCAATCGATCAGCGGCTGTTGGCCACTTTCAACCACTGCCTTCAGTGCCGCCAGCAATGCTGCTACACCCGCCTTGTCATCCAGGTGGCGGGCACTGATGTGACCGCTATCGGTAAACTCCGGAAGTGGGTCGAAGGCGACGAAGTCGCCGATGGAAATGCCCAGCGCTTCACAGTCGGCACGGGTGGCACAGTACGCGTCCAGGCGGACCTCCACGTGCTCCCAGCTCACCGGCATCTGGTCGATGGCGGTGTTGAACGCATGGCCGCTGGCCATCAGCGGCAGTACGCTACCGCGAAATACTCCGGTGTCGGTGAACACACTGACCCGGCTGCCTTCGGCGAAGCGGCTCGACCAACAGCCGACCGGGGCCAGGGCAAGGCGCCCGTTGTCCTGCAACTGACGCACGCTGGCGCCAATGGTATCGAGGTGAGCCGAGACGGCGCGGTCAGGCGAGCTCTGCCGGCCTTTGAGGGTAGCGCGGATGGTGCCGCGGCGAGTCAGCTCATAGGGAATGCCCAGTTCATCCAGTCGTTCGGCCACATAGCGCACGATGGTATCGGTGAAACCAGTCGGGCTGGGGATGGCGAGCATCTCCAGAAGCACGCGCTTCAGGTAGTCGAGGTCGGGTTCGGGGAGTCGTTCAGACATGGGTACTCCTTGGTTCTTCTGCGGGTCTGTTCACGGCTGAACCCGCTCGCACGGCAAGCCGAAGGCCATGCGAGCGGATTAACCCGTGAACGGGCCTTTACTGTCTTAAGCCAACGGCCGGCTCTGGGGGAACAGCAGATCGACGAACCGCTCTGCAGTAGGCTGCGGCTCGTGATTGGCCAAGCCAGCTCGTTCGTTGGCCTCGATGATCACGTACTCTGGGCACTCAGCATCGCGCACCATGAAATCCAGGCCTACCACCGGAATCTCCAGCGCCCGCGCTGCTCGCACAGCCGCATCGGCGAGCACCGGGTGCAGGCGTTCGGTCACATCTTCCAGGGTGCCGCCGGTGTGCAGGTTGGCTGTGCGCCTTACCGCCAGGCGGTTACCCGCAGGCAAAATGTCTTCATAGCCCAGGCCTGCGGCCTGCAGTGTGCGCTCGGTTTCATCATCCAGCGGAATACGGCTCTCGCCGCCGGTGGCCGCTTGGCGGCGACGGCTTTGCGCTTCGATCAGCTGGCGGATGCTGTGCTTGCCATCACCTACCACGTGGGCAGGATGGCGGATGGCTGCAGCCACGACTTCATAACCGATCACCACAATGCGCAAGTCGCTACCGGCATGGTAGCTCTCCAACAGCACGCGGCTGTCGAAGCGGCGGGCGGTCTCTACGGCCTGGGTCACTTCCTCGATGCAGGTAAGATTCACCGCGACACCCTGGCCCTGTTCGCCATCGACCGGCTTGACCACCACTGCGCCATGCTCATCCAGGAACGCCAAGTTGTCGTCGGCGTTGCCTGCCAACTGTTGCGCCGGAACCTGCAACCCGGCGTTGTGCAGGGCATGTTGAGTCAAGCGTTTGTCCTGGCACAGGGTCATGGTCACGGCACTGGTCAGGTCGCTCAGCGATTCGCGGCAGCGAATGCGTCGCCCGCCCAGGCTGAGGGTGAACAAGCCGCCTGCAGCATCGTCGACCTGCACTTCGATCCCCCGGCGCAGCGCCTCGTCGACGATGATCCGAGCATAGGGGTTGAGCCCGGCCGCAGGCCCCGGGCCAAGGAAGAGTTGCTGATTGATACCGTTGCGGCGTTTGACGGCGAACGTTGGCAAATTGCGAAAGCCGAGTTTGTCGTACAAACGCTTGGCCTGGCGATTGTCGTGCAATACCGACAAGTCCAGGTAGGCAAGGCCACGGCTCATGAAATGTTCGATCAAGTGCCGTACCAGCACCTCACCGACGCCTGGGCGGGTGCATTGTGGGTCTACCGCCAAACACCATAGGCTGCTGCCATGCTCGGGGTCGTCGAAGGCCTTGCTGTGGTTCAGGCCCATCACGCTGCCGATCACCGCACCGCTGTCTTCGTCTTCCGCCAGCCAGTACACCGGGCCGCCGAGGTGACGAGGGGTGAGCAGGTCTGGGTCGACTGGCAGCATGCCACGCGCCTGATATAACGTATTGATGGCCTGCCAGTCGCCCGCATTTTGCGCCCGGCGCACCCTGAACCCGCGAAACACCCGCTGCGCTGGGCGGTAGTCGGTGAACCACAGGCGCAGGGTATCGGAGGGGTCGAGAAACAGCTGCTGTGGGGCTTGGGCCAACAACTGCTGGGGGGCGGCCACATACAGCGCGATGTCGCGCTCGCCGGGGCGCTCGTCCAGCAGCTCCGCTGCCAGGCTGGCAGGGTCCGGGTAGGTGTGGCCGATCAACAGGCGCCCCCAACCGCAGTGCAAGGCTCGCGGCTGGTCGTGGGGTTCGCTGCCATCACCGGCCAGGCGCGCCTGTAGGCGCTCGTAGGACGGTGCCTGGCCGCGCAGCAAACGCTGACCGTAAGCGATTTCATGGGCTTTCATCGGTCAGATTCCTTGTTCGCTGAGCCACAGGTTCAGTGCCGCCAATTGCCACAGCTTGGAGCCGCGCAATGGGGTGAGCTGACCGTGTGGGTTGCTCAGCAAGCGGTCGAGCATGGTCGGGTTGAACAGGCCGCGATCCTGGCTGGGGTCAGTCAGCAGCTCGCGCACCCAGCCTAATGTCGCACCTTCCAGGTGCTTGAGGCCGGGCACCGGGAAATAGCCCTTCTTGCGGTCGATGACTTCATGTGGGATCACCCGCCGCGCCGCTTGCTTGAGCACCTGCTTGCCGCCGTCAGGCAGTTTGAAACGTGCCGGAATACGCGCCGACAGCTCTACCAGGCGGTAATCGAGGAACGGCGTGCGCGCTTCGAGCCCCCAGGCCATGGTCATGTTGTCCACCCGCTTGACCGGGTCGTCCACCAGCATCACCGTGCTGTCCAGGCGCAGGGCCTTGTCCACGGCCTCCGGTGCACCCGGCCGGGCGAAGTGCTCGCGCACGAAGTCGCCGGCCACGTCGGTTTCCAGCAGCCATGGCGCTTGGACCGTGTCGCGATACTCAGCGTGGCTGCGGTCGAAGAAGGCATCACGGTAGGCTGCGAAAGCATCCTGTGCGCCGTCCACTTTCGGATACCAGTGGTAGCCGGCGAACAGCTCGTCGGCGCCCTGGCCGCTTTGCACGCCTTTGCAATGCTTGGCCACCTCGCGCGACAGCAGGTAGAAGGCGATGCAGTCATGGCTGACCATCGGTTCGCTCATGGCGCGGAATGCGGCCGGCAGTTGCTCGATGATTTCATGCTCAGCGATGCGCAGCTGGTGATGGCGAGTGCCGTAATGCTTGGCTATCAGGTCCGAGTACTGGAATTCATCGCCACGCTCGCCGCCCGCGTCCTCGAAGCCGATGGAGAAGGTGGAGAGGTCATCCACGCCCACCTCACGCAGCAGGCCGACCAGCAGGCTTGAGTCAACTCCGCCGGACAGCAGTACACCCACATCCACGGCGGCACGTTGGCGGATTGCCACGGCGTCGCGGGTGGCGTCGAGTACCCGTGTGGTCCAGCCTTCCAGGTCGAGGTCGCGCTCGTCGGGGTTCGGGCCATATTGCAGTTGCCACCACGTCTGGCGCTCGACCTCGCCATGCCGGTCCACACGCATCCAGGTGCCGGGTTCGAGCTTCTGGACATTGGCCAGCAGCGTGCGTGGCGCAGGTACCACAGCATGGAAGTTCAGGTAGTGATTAAGCCCTACCGGGTCGATCATCGGGTCGATGTCGCCGCCTTTGAGCAACGCTGGCAGGGTTGAGGCAAAGCGCAGTCGCTCGCCGTTGCGCGACAGATACAGCGGCTTGACGCCGAGTCGGTCGCGGGCCAGGAACAGTCGCTGATTGTCACGTTCCCAGATGGCCAGGGCGAACATGCCGTTGAGCTTGGGCAGCAAGGCTGCACCCCAGGCGTGGTAGCCCTTGAGCAACACTTCGGTGTCGCCGTCCGACCAGAAGCTGTAGCCCAGGTCCAGCAGCTCCTGGCGCAGTTCGGGGAAGTTGTAGATGGCGCCGTTGAACGCCAACGACAGGCCAAGGGTGTTATCGACCATCGGCTGCGCCGAGCCGTCGGACAGGTCCATGATCTTCAGCCGGCGGTGGCCAAGGGCAATCGGGCCTAGGCTATGGAAGCCCCAGGCGTCGGGGCCGCGCGGCGCCAGATGATGGGTCATGCGCTCTACCGCAGCCAAGTCGGCTGGGCGAGGGGCTTGATCGATGGGGGTGAAACGCAACTCTCCTGCTAATCCGCACATAGGTCCTTACCGGTTTTTCCGTTGGGGAATGAGTGCCCCGGATTAGGGCACCCTGTAAGGAACTGACCTATGCGCTTTGTGTGAGTTTTAGATCGATTGGTTATAAGTGGCGATGTGGCAGCTCATGTTCACCGATAGGTGTTCATGGTCATCCCCCGGTTGGCAGCGGCTCTTGATTGCGCCGATCACTTTCCTCGAATCAACTGTCGCAACATGAATCGATTCGGATGGCACGCCTCGGCCACTGCTCTGGGCAAAGGCAGTGGCTCCCCGCTGGCCCAGGCCGCAATCAGCTCGCCACTGAGCGGCGCGGTGATCAACCCACGTGAGCCGTGCCCGCTATTCACATACAGCCCGTCCAACCAAGGGCAAGCTACATCGGGCACCTGCCGGGCATCCTTGGCAAGCACGGCATAGGCCTCTGTGAACAGGGCAGGGTCAGCCAGGGGCCCGACGATCGGCAGGTAATCCGGGCTGGTACAGCGAAACGCCGCACGCCCCTGCAACTGCGTCGGGTCCAGTGTGTCTGCGCCCAGGCGAGATGCCAGGTCAACGGATATCCCCTGCAATAACCGCAGATTACCTTGGTGCTCGGCTACCGTGGGCGTCAGGTCGTCGCTGCTGAAGTCAAAGCTGGCGCCCAAGGTGTGTTCATCCTGTCGGGGCGGCGCAACGTAGCCATCGGCACAGACCACGGTGCGCAGTGCTCGGCTGGCGCAGGTTGCCGGCAGGCGGGTGATCTGCCCGCGAATGCGCTTGAGCGGCAACTGCGAGCAGGCGGGGAACCTGCGTACATCGGCAGCCGCGGCCAGCACCACCAGCGGCGCGCTGGCCAGCTCGCGCTCGCCGTCCCACGCTTGCCAGAGGCCTTGGACTTTGCGCAACTGCAGCACATGCTGGTGAGGCTGGACGCGGATGTTGGGGTGTTGCAACTGTGCCTGGCACAAAGACGGCGGGTGCACCCAGCCACCTTCCGGGTAGTACAGCCCGCCCGCTGGCAGCGCCACTCCCGCAACTGCCTCGGCCTCAGCCTGTTCCAGTGCCTGCAGCAACCCGCTGTCGAAGGCCTGAGCAAGCTTGGCCTGACGTTCGGCTTCCTTACCGTCGAAGGCCAATTGCAGAACCCCGCAGGCGTCCCACTGTTCGCCGCGCTGCAAGCGCTCGAGCTGGCGCCGGGTATAACCGAAACCGGACAGGATCAGTTGCGACAGGGCGGTGCCATGGGCAGACAGTTTCAGGTACAGCACCCCTTGAGGGTTACCGGAGGCTTCCTGGGCCGCAGCCCAGTGGCGCTCCAGCACCGTCACCTGCCAACCTCGCCTGGCCAGGCTGGCGGCAGTGGCACTGCCCGCCAGGCCTGCGCCGATCACCAGTGCCTGGCGCGGCCCGGCTAGCGGTGCCGGGCGGGCATACCAAGGGGCGCTGTCGGTGGCTGAAGGTTGCCCGGTGTACAGGCCACTCATCACTTCCCATTTCTTGCCGATGCCAGGAATCTTCTTCATGGCGAAACCGGCCTCGATCAGCCCCCGGCGCACCCACCCGGTGGTGGTGAAGGTGGCCAGCGCCGTGCCTGCATGGGCCAGCCGCGCCAACTGCGAGAACAGCTCGGGGGTCCACATGTCGGGGTTTTTCGCGGGCGCGAAACCGTCGAGGAACCACACATCGATGCGCGCATCCAGTTGCGGCAGTTGTTCCAGTACGTCGCCGATCAGCAAGGTCAGGGTTACCCGGCCGTTATCAAAGCTGAACTGCTGGAAGCCTGGGTGAACCGCCACGTACTGAGCCAGGAAAGGTTCGGTGAAACCGGCCATCTGCGGCCATAGGCGTGCAGCGCGGGCCATGTCGTCATGGGCCAGGGGGTACTTTTCGACGCTGATGAAATGCAGCCGTGCATCGGGATCTGCCGTTTCGGCGAACAGCTGCCAGGCGCAGAAGAAATTCATGCCGGTGCCGAAGCCGGTTTCCCCGATCACCAGGCACGCCTGTGGCTCAAGCTCGGCGAAGCGTTGCGCCAGGCGGGTCTGCTCGAGAAATACGTAGCGGGTTTCGTCGGTGCCTTCGTTTTTCGAGAAGTAGACGTCGTCGTACTGCCGCGAGTGAGGGCGGCCCTGGTCGTCCCAGTCGATCTGGGCATGCTGAAGAAGGGTGGACATGGTTGGCTCGGTTGCAGCGGATGTGCGGATTTTATGTCATCTGCAGGGTTTGCACAGGCACAACGCAAATCCGCTAGTCTTGCTTATCCAATCAAGGAGCCAGTGCATGTTCGAATCCGCGCAAATCGGCCACAGCATCGACAAGGACACCTACGACGCAGAGGTCCCCGCGTTACGCGAGGCACTGCTCGATGCACAGTACGAACTCAAGCAGCAGGCACGTTTCCCAGTGATCGTGCTGATCAACGGCGTCGAAGGTGCCGGCAAGGGCGAAACGGTCAAGCTGCTCAACGAGTGGATGGACCCGCGCATGATCGACGTGCTCACCTTCGACCAGCAAACCGACGAGGAGCTGGCTCGGCCACCGGCCTGGCGCTACTGGCGGGCCTTGCCGCCCAACGGGCGGATGGGCGTGTTTTTCGGCAACTGGTACAGCCAGATGCTGCAGGGGCGGGTACATGGTGTGTTCAAGGATGCCGTGCTCGACCAGGCCATCACCGGTGCCGAGCGGCTGGAACAGATGCTCTGCGACGAAGGGGCGCTGATCATCAAGTTCTGGTTCCACTTGTCCAAGAAGCAGATGAAGGCGCGGCTCAAGTCGCTCAAGGACGACCCCCTGCACAGCTGGAAGATCAGCCCCTTGGACTGGCAGCAGTCGCAAACCTACGACCGTTTCGTGCGTTTTGGCGAGCGCGTGCTGCGCCGCACCAGCCGTGACTACGCGCCATGGCACATCATCGAAGGCGTCGACCCGAACTATCGCAGCCTGGCGGTGGGGCGCATCCTGCTCGAGAGCCTGCAGGCGGCACTGGCCAACAACCCGAAGGGCAAGCACCAGGGCAACGTCGCCCCGCTCAGTCACAGCATCGACGATCGCAGCCTGCTGGGCGCGCTGGACATGACCTTGCGCCTGGACAAACACGACTACCAGGAACAGCTGGTCACCGAACAAGCGCGTCTGGCTGGCCTGCTGCGCGACAAACGCATGCGCCGGCACGCCTTGGTGGCGGTGTTCGAAGGCAATGACGCCGCCGGCAAGGGCGGAGCCATTCGCCGGGTCGCCGCCGCGCTGGACCCGCGCCAGTACCGTATCGTGCCAATTGCCGCGCCCACCGAAGAGGAGCGCGCCCAGCCCTACCTGTGGCGGTTCTGGCGGCATATCCCGGCGCGCGGCAAATTCACCATCTTCGACCGCTCCTGGTATGGCCGCGTGTTGGTGGAGCGGGTGGAGGGCTTTTGCAGCCCGGCCGACTGGATGCGCGCCTACAGCGAAATCAACGATTTCGAAGAGCAACTGGTCAATGCCGGTGTGGTGGTGGTCAAGTTCTGGCTGGCAATCGATCAGCAGACCCAGCTCGAACGCTTCGAAGAACGCGAGCAGATTCCGTTCAAGCGCTACAAGATCACCGAGGACGACTGGCGCAACCGCGAGAAGTGGGACGACTATACCCAGGCGGTGGGTGACATGGTCGACCGCACCAGCAGCGAAATTGCCCCTTGGACCCTGGTTGAGGCCAATGACAAGCGCTGGGCGCGGGTGAAGGTGCTGCGCACGATCAACGAGGCGCTGGAGGGCGCTTTCGCCAAAGGCAAGAAATGACCCAGCATGCCGCCACGGAATGACCCTATGAATTTATTTCCCGGCATTTTCCACCGGGGCCTAGCGCTGAGCCCTTAGAATCGGCCTAAACCCATCAAGGGCTCTGGTTCGAGGACTGTATGCACACAACTTCCGGCCGCTGGGGCTATGGCCTATTCCTGGCGCTGCTGACCGCACTGCTCTGGGGCATCCTGCCGATCAAGCTCAAGCAGGTGTTGCAGGTGGTCGACCCACTGACCGTCACCTGGTATCGGTTGCTGGTCTCTGGCGGGTTGCTGTTCGCCTGGCTGGCGGCCCAGCGCCGCTTGCCATCGGCCCGCAAGCTGGGGCGCAAGGGCAAAGGCCTGGTAGCGTTGGCTGTGCTCGGCCTGATGGGCAACTACGTGCTGTACCTGATCGGCTTGAAGTTGCTCAGCCCAGGCACCGCCCAACTGGTGGTGCAGATGGGCCCCGTACTGTTGCTGGTGACCAGCGTGTTCGTGTTCAAGGAACGGTTCACCCTGGGGCAGGGTATTGGTTTGGTCGTATTGCTGTGCGGGTTCGGCTTGTTCTTCAACCAGCGGCTCGAGGAGCTCCTGACCTCCTTGGGCACCTACACCACCGGCGTGCTGACCGTTCTGCTGGCGACCAGTATCTGGGTGTTCTACGCCTTGAGCCAGAAGCAGTTGCTGACGGTGTGGCATTCGCAGCAGGTGATGATGGTCATTTACCTGAGCTGCGCGGTGCTGCTGACGCCCTGGGTACACCCGTTGCAGGTGTTGCAACTGACTGGGGTGCAGGGTTGGCTGCTGCTGGCCTGTTGCTTGAATACCCTGGTGGCCTATGGCGCATTCGCTGAGGCGCTAGCGCACTGGGAGGCATCGCGGGTCAGTGCCACCCTGGCGCTGACACCGCTGGTGACCTTCGTTGCGGTGGCGCTGGCGGCCTTGGCATGGCCTGAGTACGTCCAGGCCGAAGATATCAATGCCCTGGGGTATGTGGGGGCGGTGACGGTGGTGGCGGGTTCGAGCTTGGTGGCGCTTGGGCCATCGCTGGTGGCGGGGTGGAAGGCCAGGCGGGCGCGCCTGGCCTGAGTGGGTAGGCTAGTACTTCGCGGGTGAATCCGCTGCTCCCGAAAGCTCATACAGCCGGTAGGCGCGGGTATACCTGCGAAAAGGCCGGCACAGGCGTAATGCTGTTCACATGAGCATTTGAGTCCAGGCTTGGGGTTGTAAAATCCGATACACGTGATCTGGGATCGGATTTTTTGGGGTTTCATCTGAGCTTTTTAGCGCCTGTGAGATCGAGCGCCGCCCGCGCGGCGCATCGCGAGCTGCGCTCGCTCCTACGTTTGTTTCGGGCCAATTATGCCTGCGGGG
>NZ_JBJJLN010000076.1:0-13635 GCF_046230725.1 Pseudomonas sp. KCJK9000
CTCGGCCTCCTGAAGTCGCATTCGGCGTTTGCTGAACTACCGCGCGCTCAAAAGCAAAAGCAACAACAACAGCAACAGCGGAGTTTGGGTGGCCAGAATTGAAAAAACCGCCACTAGGGCGGTTTCTTTCGCAGCGATTACAACTTAGAAACGGTAGGTGAGGGATGCACCGATACCGTGAGCGCTGTTTTCGTACTTGGCTTGGTAACGCCCTTTGGTGGCGCTTGCCAGGTTGACCTTGGTGTCTTCTTCCCACAGGTAGGAGTAGGCCACATCGATGGTCATGTCATCGGTTGGGCTGTAACCGGCACCGATGCTGATCGCCTTGCGATCACCCGTTGGAATGCGTGGCGAACGGTCAGTGTTGTTGGTTGGCGACTGGTCGACGGAGAAGCCGGTACGCAGTACCCACTCCTTGTTGACCTTGTAGGACGCGCCAATGGCGTGGGCCCACGTGTCATGCCAGTTCTGCTCTTCGGTGATGGTACCGAACTGGGCGGCCAGCGGTGCCGGTACTTCGTTGTTGACAGTGATGTCTTTCAGGCGGCTCCAGCGGGTCCAGGTGCTGCCAGCATACAGAGTCCAGTGGTCGTCCAGCTCATGGGTGACCGAGAAGTCGACAGACTCCGGTGTCTTGATCTTCAAGGTGGCGTCGAACTTACTGCCGCTGTAAGGCCCGATCAGTGCGTTGTTGACCTTGGTGTTGCCCTCGAGCTTGTAGTCCACCATCGAGTGGTAGGTCAGGCCGACACGGGTGCGATCCGTAGCCTGTACAAGGATACCAACGTTGTAGCCGACGGCGGTGTCGTCACCCTTGATTTTCACCTCGCCATCATTGGTGCCAGGGGTGAAGCGGTTGATGGTGTTCGAACCCAGTTCACCCTTGATCTTGTTGATCGTAGGGCCGAAACCGATCGATACCTTGTCGTTGAAGGCATAACTGACGGTTGGCTGGAAGGTGATGACCTCAACGTGGCTCTTTTTGCCCCAGTAGCGCGCAGCATCGCCGCTGCCGTAATCGGTCACCAGGCCATACGGGACGTACATGCCGAAGCCGACGCTCCAGTGTTCATCGATAGGCTTGACGTAGTAGCCCATCGGAACACCTACCGTTGGCACCATGTCACCGTCGGTTTCACCGGGCAGCGGGCTGCTGCCAGGGCCAGAAATGTCGGTTTTGGCGATAACGGCAGCACCCCCCACCGTCACTTGCTGGCGCTTGAGACGCGACATACCGGCCGGGTTGCCATAAACGGTGCTGGCATCATCGGCGGAAGAAGACCGACCTGCGAAACCTGTACCCATACCGCTGATGCTTTGCTCGTTGAGTGCAAAGCCGGCAGCGAAGAGTTGGCTGGATGCCAGGGCAACGGCTACGCCGAGGGAGGTTTTGAGCATTGCTTTTTTCATTATTAGAAACTCCTTGTGATCTCCGAGGCGAAAAGCTACCAACAAATCACGCGCCGCGCTATAGCCCAGATCGCAGGAGATAGAGCGGTTTTGTAGGACAATCCGACCAGAATTCCTTTTGTTCGAAAACTATGTAGGGTGCTTCCTAAGATGCTTGGGGCACTTTCTGTTCCACGCAGGAATGCCAGGCATTGGCAAAGTCACGCAGGCGCCCATGCGGATTGAAAATCTGTCGCCATATACGTGCCTGACCCAGCAGGTCGTCCACTGCTGGCAGTGGCAGGGACTGCTGCTCGATGAGCATCCAGGCAATGGCAGTGCAATAGCGCAGGTTTACCGTAAGCTCCAGGTGCGGCCCACCCAGGAAGGCGTGTTGGCTGGCCAGGCCACGCACCAGGCTGGCCAACTCCGGATCACGAGCCAGAAAATGGTCCCATACGGCCTGGTGACGGGCTTCGCCAATACGATACAGGCCGTGGCCGCGGCGGTCCTGCAAGGCTGAGCCCAGAGCCGACTGGCTGGCGGCTATTCCCAGAAGCAGGGCCTCAGCGCTGGCGCAATGGCGGTTTAGATAGACCAGGGTTGGTCGAATCACGTACTCACACAATTCATTCGCCGCAATACCCATGATGGCCTCGAGCAGGTAAGGGCCGACGGGCACTGGAGCTTGGCAGCTGGTATTCGGTCAGGCCCGCCGGAAGCGGCAAGCACCGCTCGAGTTGAAGTGTAGTGTGATAATCGTGGTGTAAAAGGCTGTTTTTAAATCGATTGCTGCCTGACCATCGGTGCCATATGCCCTACAGCAATTAGCCCAATAACAGTCAGACAGCTCTGTAGTGGCGCGATTCAGGGAGTGAATACCCTGATATTCGCCATTCACGCGGTCAAGGATTGACGGGTGCGGGCGATCACGGCCTGCAAAGGCTCCGAGCGGCTGTACTGGTCTGGGTATAGGCGTTCGGTGTGGCAAGCCACGCCATGTTCGTCCACCAGGGTGAAGCTGAAGTTACCTTTGCGTGGGGCGGTGATCAGGCACTTGAGTGGCGAGAAGGCCTGGGAAAGGGTGCCAATGGCAGCCTGAATTTGATGATGAGTTTGCATATTGTTTGGATGTTCCTGCTTTAAACACGGGGATTATGATCCGTGCATGATAGAAACGTTCCAGTGACGCCTTTATTAAGGGACGAACGAACCTGACTGGAACAGGGCAGCCAGATAGAGCGCAATCAATGTTTGGGCGCTTGGGCTGACTGGTAGGTACTTCAGAAGGCAGGCAGCACACCGGGGCCAAGGTTCTAGGCCATCGGGGTGGGATCCTGATCAATCTTCCGGTTGATTCGTTCTGGACCAGCGCTGTGCTGGCGAGGGAATCATCGAGTGGGCCGGTCCTGGTTTCAGCAGCTATCGGTCGGGAGAGCGATTGGGCTGCAAGGACGCTTTAGGCCAGAATTGACTTTCAGCTTGGTACTAACGGGGTGCACCTTACCGCCGTTGAACGGTTAATGCAAGCTTAAAATTCTTCTCGAAGCTAGCCGAGCAGTATGGCGCGTCTTTAGCGAGATGTGAAGGGGGTACTAAAGGGCTCGATTGGCGGGATGTCCCATGTTCGTGCACGCAAATGCAGGCTTTCGGTGCAGATGTTCACATCTGAGGCAGCACTTGTAACGGCTTGGCAACACATCCCACCGACCCCGCCAATGACTTGACTGATGGCTTAAGTCAATGAAAAAAAACACTAATTTTAGCTGGTGAAAAAATCGTCAGTTTGACTGTAAGCTCCATTTCACGGGGGTTTGCGGGCGCCTAGAGGGGGTTGTCCACCGAGTTATCCACAGGAACTGTGGATTGTCCCAAGCGCTTGCTCTAGGACGGGCGTACCAGCAATTTAGCGAACTGTCCTACAATCTGTCGGCATCTGCCAATCGGCTCGCTACCCACCTGAAAACGTCAAGAAAAAATCACAAAAAATAATTCCGCTGCGCTGTAAATCACCAGCGTCATGCACGAAAAAAAGGAGTACAGTGGCGCGCTTTTCGAACTGCTATCCCTGTCGTCATGAAGTTTCGCGGTAAATCCCTCGCCAGCTCCGCTGTCGCCTCGTCGGTATCAACGCCCAAGCGGTTCTCCCTGAAAGTTGCTCTGTGGTTGCTCGACAGCCCGCGGCTTGGTGAAAAGCAGCAGGTCAAGCACATTGCCGGGCGCCTACTCAAACAACCTGCACGTCAAGGCGTGGTGGTGGCGCAGAGCCGGCTTGGGCAAATGCTCTGCCGTGACTGCGGCAACGCCCGAGACCGGCGTATTGGCCATGAATTGTTGCGCCAGGCCGCGCGCGCCGGCGATCGCCGCGCGCAACTGGAGTATGCGCGCCTGTTCGAGGATGCTCAGGCGGAGCAGGCGCCTGCCCCGGCAGACTGATAAGCTGCGTGCAACTTGCAACGGTGTGATCGGGGTCAAGCATGGCAGTGGATCTGACCAGCGTTCTGCTGGGGTTGGTGGCAGGCGGCTTGCCTTGCCTGGGTTGGGTCCTGCTGGTGCAGCGTCGTCAGGCTGCGCGCCTGGGCGAACAGGCGCTGCTCGAGGAACGCCTGAGCGGCGCGCAGTTGGCGCAGGCCGGGCTGCAGGCACAGCTGGAGGCCAGCCGCGACGAAGTCAGCGATCTGAGCGAAGCCAATGCGCTCAAGCAGGCGCAGTTGGCCGCTCAGGGCCGAGAACTGGAACTGCTGCAGATCGACCGCGACAATGCCCGCGATGCTGCCCACGCCTGGCACCTTGAGCGGGCCACGCGTGAGGCTGAATTGCGCCGCCTGGAAGTCCAGGCCGCGCGCCTGGAAGCAGAGCTGCGCGAGCAGCAGGACAGCCATCAACAGCGTCTCGAGGACCTGCAGGAGGCCCGTGATACCCTGCGTGCGCAGTTTGCCGACCTGGCCACAAAAATCTTCGACGAGCGTGAGCAACGTTTCGCACAGACCAGTCAGCAGCATCTCGGTCAGCTACTCGACCCTCTCAAGGAACGCATTCAAGCGTTCGAAAAGCGCGTAGAGGAGAGCTACCAGCAAGAGGCTCGTGAGCGCTTCTCGTTGGGCAAGGAGCTGGAGCGACTGCAGCAGCTGAACCTGCGCCTCTCGGACGAGGCCACCAACCTGACTCAGGCACTCAAAGGCCAGAAGACCCAGGGCAATTGGGGCGAGCTGATTCTTGAGCGGGTACTGGAGCATGCGGGGCTCGAGAAGGGCCGTGAATATCAGACCCAGGTCAGCCTCAAAAGCGCCGATGGCGAGCGGTTCCAGCCGGATGTACTGATCATGCTGCCCGGTGACAAGCAGGTGGTGGTCGATGCCAAGGTCAGCCTCACGGCCTATCAGCAGTTTGTCGGCAACAACGATGAGGCCGCGCTCAAACAGCACGTGCAATCGCTGCGCAGCCATGTCAAAGGGTTGTCCAGCAAGGACTACAGCCGCCTCGAAGGCCTGCACAGCTTGGATTTCGTGCTGCTGTTCGTTCCCATCGAAGCGGCCTTCTCAGCGGCTCTGCAGGCTGAACCGAACTTGTTCCAAGAGGCCTTTGACCGGCAGATCGTGATTGTCAGCCCAACGACCCTGCTGGCGACTTTGCGGGTAATCGACAGCCTGTGGAAGCAAGAACGCCAAGGCCAGAATGCCCGTGAAATCGCCGAGCGCGCCGGGTGGCTTTACGACAAGTTCGTGTTGTTCATCCAGGACCTGGACGAACTGGGCAATCGCTTGCAACAGGTCGACAAGGCCTATGCCGCAGCCCGCAACAAACTCTGCGAAGGGCGCGGTAATCTGGTCAGCCGCAGCGAGCAGCTCAAAATGCTCGGGGCTCGCGCCAGCAAGAGTCTGCCGGCCGAGCTCCTGGAGCGGGCGCTGGCGGATCAAGCACTGGCAGAGATGGCGGTTACTGAACCAGGCTCAGATGGCGGTTGAGCAGGGCACGCAAGGCCGCTGGCTTGACCGGTTTGCCCAGGTAGTCCAGGCCTGCGGCATGAACGGTGGCCAGGGTTTCCTTGCTGCCGTCGGCGCTGATCACTACCCCGGGTACCGGTTCGCCAAGGCGCGCACGTAGCCAGCCCATCAGCCCCGAGCCGGTTTCACCGTCGTCCAGATGGTAGTCCACCAAGGCCAGATGCGGGCGCATGCCGGAGGCCAACAGCGCTTCGCATTCGGCGCGATTACGTGCGGTCCAGACCTGACAGCCCCACCGGCTGAGCAGGCTGTTCATGCCAATCAAAATGCTGTCTTCGTTGTCCACGCACAGTACCTGCAAGCCGGCCAGGGGCTGGCTCGCGGTTTCTGCGGCGGCACTGGGAGCCGCCGCACCGGTGCGGGCAATCGGCACGTTAACCCGAAAGACCGTGCCCTTGCCTGGCCAAGAGCGCACTTGCAGCCGGTGGCCAAGCACTCGGCACAGGCCATCGGCGATCGCAAGGCCCAAGCCCAGGCCCTTTTCGGCGCGGGTCTGGTGGCTGTCCAGACGCTTGAACTCCTGGAAAATCACCTGCAGCTTGTCATCGGCTATCCCCGGCCCGCGGTCCCAGACCTCCAGCCACAGGCTTGCGCCCTCGCGCCGCACG
The DNA here is from genome assembly GCF_046230725.1 of Pseudomonas sp. KCJK9000. Classification (NCBI taxonomy): domain Bacteria; kingdom Pseudomonadati; phylum Pseudomonadota; class Gammaproteobacteria; order Pseudomonadales; family Pseudomonadaceae; genus Pseudomonas; species Pseudomonas sp. KCJK9000. The sequence continues at coordinate 6,002 of NZ_JBJJLN010000076.1, forward strand.
CCCAACAGGATCGGGCTCTTGCCGTAGCGTAGGGCATTGGTCAGGAAATTCTGCAACACCCGGCGCAGCAGTTTCATATCACTATCGACCCGCAGGCGGCTGCCGCGCAGGCGAAACTCCAGGCCCTTTTCGGCTGCTAGTAGCTTGAACTCTGCGCCGAGGGTGTCGAACAGTTGGTTCAGCTCGAACGGCTGGGCATCGGGCGTGATCTTGCCGTTTTCCAGGCGCGAAATGTCCAATAGGTCGCTGATCAGTTCTTCGGCCGAGCGTAGCGAGCTGTCCATGTGCTGCACCAATTGCTGGGCTTCTTCGTTAAGCCCCTCAGCTTGTTGGGACAGGGCGGCGGAGAACAGCCGGGCGGCGTTGAGCGGCTGCATCAGGTCATGGCTGACGGCCGCCAGAAAACGGGTCTTGGACTTGCTCACCGCCTCGGCCTGGCTCTTGGCTTCCGACAGCGCCTGGTTCAGTTGCGACAGCTCATGGGTACGCTCGGCCACGCGCTGCTCCAGGCCCTCGTTGGCGTCGCGCAGGGCCTGTTCGGCCTCGCGGAATGGGGTAATGTCGGTGAAGCTCATCACGAAGCCGCCGCCGGGCATCGGGTTGCCGATCAGCTCGATGACCCGCCCGTTGGGAAATAGCCGCTCAGAAGAATGTGCCCGGCCTTGGCGCATCCAGTGCAGGCGCCTTGCCACATGCACCTGTGCTTCGCCAGGCCCGCACAGGCCGCGCTCGGCATTGTAGCGAATGATATCGGCGATCGGCCGGCCAACGCTGATCAGGCCTTCGGGGTAGTTGAACAGTTCCAGGTAACGGCGGTTCCAGGCTACCAAGTGCAGATTCTGGTCGACCACACTGATGCCCTGGTTGATGTTCTCGATGGCGCCCTGCAGCAGTGCCCGGTTGAACTGCAGAACCTCGCTGGCTTCGTCGGCGATCCGCACCACGTCCTCCAGCTGCATGTCGCGCCCCTCGATGGCGGCTTTGACCACCGCGCGGGTCGAGGAGCTGCCCAGCACGCCAGCTAGCAAACGTTCGGTGTGTTCGATCCAGTCGCCGTCGGCATTCTGGTTGGGGTTGAAGCCTTTGCCCTGGCGGTAGGCAAAACGGATGAAGCTCTGCCGCGCGCGGTCCTCACCGACAAAGCGCGAAGCCAGGTTGAGCAGGTCATCGATCTGTACCGCCAGCAACGGTTTGCTGCTGGGGCGGGCGCTGGTCTGCTGGCCGATGAAACGGCCAGCCTGCCAGTGCTCAGAGACCCGTGTACGCGACAGCATCGATACCCACACGAACAGCGTGAAGTTGCCCGCCAGTGACAGCACCACGCCTTGGGTCAAAGGGCTGATCGGCAAATTCAGCGGGTTGCCGTGAAGCCACGCCAAGCCGGGGAACACGCTCAATGGCAGGCCCAGGCTGTGAGCGATGATCGGCAGCACCAGGGTGTAGAACCACAGAAAGATGCCCGCCGTCAGCCCAGCGAACACACCTCGACGGTTGGCCTGCTTCCAGTACAGCGCGCCCAGCATGGCTGGGGTCAGCTGGGTGACCGCGGCAAAGGCGATCTGGCCGATGGTCGCCAGGCTTGCGGTGGAACCGAGCAGGCGATAGCTGACGTATGCCAACAGTAGGATCACCACGATGGTCACCCGGCGCACGGTCAGCATCCAGTGGCGGAAGGCCTCGAAAGGCCGCTCGGCGTTGGTGCGACGCAGCAGCCAGGGCAGCAGCATGTCGTTGGAAACCATGGTCGACAGCGCCACGGCCTCGACGATGACCATGCCGGTCGCGGCGGACGCACCGCCGATGAAGGCTAGCAGGGCCAGGCTTGGGTGCGCTTCGGCCAGCGGCAGGCTGATGACGAATGAATCGGATATCACCGTGCCCGGCAGCAGCATCTGCCCGGCCAGGGCAATCGGTACCACGAACAGCGCGGCCAGGGCCAGGTACAGGGGGAACACCCAACGCGCCATGCGCATGTCCTGGGGTTCGATGTTTTCCACCACGGTGACATGAAACTGCCGTGGCAAGCAGATGATCGCCATCATTGCTACGGCGGTTTGCACCACCATCGACGGCCAGTTGATGGTCTCCTGCCAGTAGCTGTACAGGTGCACCGACTGGCGCGCCTGGGTGAGCAGGTCGTCGAAGCCGTCGTAAAGGTTGAACACCACGAACACGCCCACGGCCAGGAACGCCAGTAGCTTGATCAATGACTCGAAGGCGATGGCCAGGACCATGCCGCGATGGTGTTCGGTGACGTCCAGGCTGCGCGTGCCAAAAACGATGGCGAACAGGGCCAGAACCAGCGAAACCACCAGGGCGGTGTCCTGCACGCGGGTGCCGGTGGCGTCGGCATTGGCGCCGATCAGCAGATTGACACCGAGCACGATGCCCTTGAGCTGCAACGCGATGTAGGGCAGTACCCCGACCAGGCAGATCAGCGCCACCACGATGGCCAGGGACTGTGACTTGCCGTAACGGGCGGCGATGAAGTCGGCGATCGAGGTGATGTTCTGCTGTTTGCTGATCAGCACCATCTTCTGCAGCACCCAAGGCGCGAAGATCAGCAGCAGGATGGGCCCGAGGTAGATCGGCAAGAATGCCCAGAGCTGTTCGGCGGCCTGGCCGACCGCGCCGAAGAAGGTCCAACTGGTGCAGTACACCGCAAGCGACAGGCTGTATACCCACGCCCGCAGGCGCGGCGGCAACGCAGTGCTGCGCCGGTCGCCGTAAAAGGCGATGGCGAACATCACGGCCATATAGGCCAAGGCGACCATGGCGATCAGCCCGCTGGACAACGACATGAAAACTCCGAAGCAATAAGATAGCGGTCCCGGTCGAACAGTCTGGCACGCTGGCGGCGGTTCGTCAGCGCAGACGATGGTCGCAGCGGCGCGTCGTCGCAGGCGGGCTCAACTGTTGCGTGTACCCAGGCAGTAGAACATCCCCGCCAATACCACCGACAGCATCAGTAGGTAGAAGATGCTTCCCGGCCACCAGTGCCCCAGGGCGAAGCCCACCAGCATCGGCCCGAGCGCTGCCCCCAGGTTGCACAAATTCTGAGCCCCGTAATACACCCCACGCAGATGCTGCGGAGCAATCAGGTCGATGAACATGTACTCGGCGGGTATCACGATGATTTCGCCTAATGTGAACACCAGCATCGCCAGGCACCAGGCCACCACTGAGCCCGCCATGGCGAAACCCAGCAAACCGGCGATGAACAGCGCCATGCCAGCCAGTAACCAAGCCATCAGCTTTTGGCGGCCGATACGCCGGCCAATCAGGTACTGCAAGGCGATCACCGTTACCGCGTTGGTGGTCACCAGGTATCCAATCAGCCTGGCCGCCTCGCTGGCGCTGCTGGTCACCACCAGGTACTGCGACAGGTAGGCAGTGAACTGGCCGAACACGACCGCACTCAGTACGCCACCGACGGTGAAGCACACGAGCCGGTGGTCACGTACCAGGCTAACTGCCACCTGAGTGAAGCCAGCGCTTGGCTCGGTCACGGCGGTGGTTTGCAGCCCACGGTCGCCGAGTTGCCAGTAGGCCAGGCATGTACCGAGCCCGGTCAGCGCAGAGGCAAAAAATGGCAGATGGTCGTCAAGCTCCAACATTGCCACGCCGAGCAAAGGGCCGGCGGCATACCCAACGTTGCTCAGGGTGTATTTGATGGCAAACGCCTCGGCGCGTTGCGCCAGGGGCAACAGCGTGCAGAAACCGGCCTTGGCGGCGATGTCGACTACTGCCAGGGCCAGGTTGATCAGCACCAGGCAGAGAAAGAACAGCCACGCCGTTCGGCTGGCAACGGCAACCATGAAGGCGCAGGCAAAAATCAGCGTACTGGCGCTGATCAAAGTGTGGTTGTGAACAGTGTCGACCAGATGCCCACCATACAGGCTCAGCACGGACGCGACGAGCAGCGCGCCACCGACCAGCAAGCCGATGCTGGCGATCGAGAGCTGGAAGTTTTCAGCCAGGTAGACCACCAGATAGGGCAGGGTGAGCGCTCGGGCGACCGTCAGTGCGAAGGTGGTCGCCAGCAGCAGGCGTATGCTGGCGGGGTAGCCTTTTATGGCAGCGAGCATTGCTACGTCCTTGTTGTTCAAATTTGCCGGTTCCAAGCATATGCCATGCGCAGGACGTAACCCATGGCTCGGGTGCCGGGCCGGCGGTGGTTGTAGGTGGCTATCCGGACAAAATGGCGAAGGATTGACAGCACATCGCTCAGCAGGAATCCTTTCGTGCAATTTCACATATAGATGTCTGCATAACATGCCCCAACTGTCCGGTGACGTTCGACTGCCTCGCTATCAACTGCTGCGCGATCACTTGCTTGCCCAGATCGCCAACAACCGTTGGCGCCCAGGCGAGGCCATCGCTACCGAAGCTGCGCTGGCCAGTGAATTCGAAATGTCTGTCGGTACGGTGCGCAAGGCGGTCGATGCGCTGGTCGCCGAGGGCGTGTTGGAGCGCCAGCAAGGCCGTGGAACGTTCATTCGCCGCCCACAGTTCCAGTCCTCGCTGTTTCGCTTTTTCCGTTTTGAAGCGGCGAGCGGCGAGCGGCTGATGCCTGACAGCCAGATCCTCAGCGTCGAGCCCCTATCAGCCCCCGAGCAGGTCGCACAGGCCTTGGACTTGCCCGAAGGTGGCGCTGCCATTCGTATACTGCGTACTCGTTCGCTCGGTGCCCAACCTGTGCTGGCCGAGCAAATCTGGTTGCCGCGTCAGCCGTTTCAGCCGCTGCTGGAAGTCGACCTGAATCATAAAGGTCCTTTGCTATATCCCATTTATGAAGAACTCTGCGGGCAGGTGGTTGCATCCGCCCAGGAAGTGCTCACCGCCGAAGCGGTCGATGCTGCCAATGCTCGGCTGCTGCAACTGGCCAATGGCAGCCCGGTGGTGGTGATCGAACGGCTGGCTTGCAATTATGCAGGCCAGCCTCTGGAGTGGCGCCGATCAATAGGTCACGCCCAGCACTTCCGCTATCGCGTCGACATTCGCTGACCGCGTTCCCACCCTCCGATACAGCGACCCGCTTTCCCCCATGCGTCGGCACCCGGATTGACAGATTTGGGTTGCTGAATATAAGGTCATGCATTCATATATATGACTGTATGTTTATATAAAAACCGCGGCGTGCCCACGTTGCCATAACAAATCGACCAGGGTGATCTTCATGACCAGCCCCCTCCTGCCCGCCCTCACCGGCATCGATACCCATGCCCACATCTTTCGCCAAGACCTGCCGATGGTGCCCAACCGTCGCTACAGCCCGGCCTACGACGCCTTGGTGGAGCAGTATCTTGCGCACTTGGACCATCATGGGCTGTCTCACGGTGTGTTGATCCAGCCCAGCTTCCTGGGGACCGACAACAGTTACATGCTTCAGGCCCTGCGCCGGCATCCCCAACGCCTGCGCGCGGTGGCCGTGGTAGATGCCGCCATCAGCGACCCGGCACTGGACGCGCTGGCCGACGCCGGTGTGGTCGGCATTCGTCTGAACCTGATCGGCAAGCGGCTTGCCGACTACGCAGGCCCCGAGTGGACTTCGCTGTTCAGGCGCCTGGCCAAGCGCGGTTGGCAGGTGGAAGTTCAGCGCGGCTTCGACGATTTGGCGCTGATCGTGCCAGCGATTCTTGCCTGCGGTGTGGACGTGGTGGTCGATCATTTCGGCCTGCCCAGCGAAGGCATCGACCCGAGCCTGGACAGCCACCGGATCTTCCTGCACCTGCTTGCCGAGCCCAAGGTGTGGCTCAAGGTGTCTGCCGGTTACCGCAGCCAGTCGGATTTGGCCAAGGCCAAAGGGCTGCTGGCGCAGATACGCGAGGCTGCCGGAGGTATACAGCGTCTGCTTTGGGGTAGCGATTGGCCGCATACCCAGTTCGAACAGCACACCGACTATGGCCAACAGTTCGCTTTCTTCCAAGCGCTGCTGCCCGATGCCGCGGAGCGTGCCCAGGTGCTGCGCGACAACCCGGCGAAGCTGTTCGGCTTCGACCGTTCCCGCTGATAATCCGATAACAACAACAGGACACCTCACCATGATGAGCATGCTCGTCGTCGCGGCCATCGTCGCCGCCGTCGCCCTTGGCTACAAGACCAAGATCAACATCGGTCTGTTCGCCATCGCCTTCGCGTACTTAATCGGCTGTTTCGGCATGGGCCTGAGCCCATCTGAAGTCATCGGCATGTGGCCGCTGAAGATCTTCTTCGTGATTTTCTCGGTCTGCCTGTTCTACAGCTTCGCCTCGGTCAACGGCACGCTGGAGAAGCTCGCCGAACACATGATCTACCGCTGCCGCAGCATGCCCCAGCTGCTGCCCTTCGCCGTGTTCTTCGCAGCCACCGTGATCGCCGCCATGGGCGCGGGCTACTACACCGTGCTGGCCTTCATGGCGCCGATCACCTTGCTGCTGTGCGAGCGCACGGGCATGAGCCTGATCGTCGGTGGCATGGCGGTGAACTACGGGGCGCTGAGCGGGGCCAATTTCATGTCCAGCCAGAGCGGTATCATCTTCCGTGGCTTGATGACCAATGCCGGCGTGAGTGACAACCAAGCGTTCATCAACGCAACCGGGATTTTCCTCAGCACCTTGATCATCCCATTGCTGGTCATTGCCGTGTTCGTCTTCGTTGCCGGGCAGGGGCGCGCCCTGAAAGCTTCGGCCTTCACCGCCGTGGCACCGGCGCCGCTGAACAGCCAGCAGAAGACTACTTTGTGGTTGACCTTGGCGATGATGCTTATCGTGTTGGTCGCACCGGTGGCGGCTATCGCTTTGCCGGGCAATGCCACGGTGGCATTTATCAACGCGAAGATGGACATCGGTTTGATTGCCAGCCTGTTCTCGGTGATCGCGCTGTTGCTGAAGCTGGGCGACGAGCGCAAGGCCATGGCGACAGTCCCCTGGGGCACGCTGATCATGATCTGTGGTGTGGGCATGCTGATTTCGGTAGCCATCAAGGCAGGCACCATCGGCATCCTTGCTTCGTGGATCGGCGGCAGTATCCCGCCGATCATGGTGCCGGTGGTGTTCGGTGCGGTGGCGGCGTTTATGTCGATCTTCTCCAGTACTCTGGGTGTCGTGACCCCGGCGCTATTCCCGATGGTGTTGCCGATTGCCAACAACCTGGGCATCGAGCCGATGATCCTGTTCATCGCCATCGTCGCTGGCGCGCAAGCCACCTCGATATCGCCGTTCTCGTCAGGTGGCAGCTTGATCCTGGGTTCGTGCACTAATGAGCAGCACCGTGCTTCTCTGTTCCCGCAGCTGCTGTTGAAGGCTGCGCCGATTGGTTTCGTGGCCGCACTGGCGTTCAATGTGCTGCTGACCTTCGTGCTCTGAATGCGGGTACTCGGAAAAAACCGCAGCCTGGATGTAATGCTGTTCACTTACGCATTTGAGTCCAGGCTTGGGGTCGAAAAATCCGATACTGGTGTCGGATTTTTTTGGGGTTCAATTTGAGCCTTTTAGCGCCTGTGAGATCGAGCGCCGCCCGCGCGGCGCATCGCGAGCTTTGCTCGCTCCTACGTTTGTTTCGGGCCAGTAACGCCTGTGGCAGGTGCGCGCGGACGCCTGGTTCATACGACGCGATACCGCGCCATGCACAAAGGCGTCCGCGCGCAAATCCCA
>NZ_JBJJLN010000077.1:0-13327 GCF_046230725.1 Pseudomonas sp. KCJK9000
AAGCTGTTTCAAGGCCGTTTCATTTATGTCACCGAACAAAACCCTGAAGGCCTTTACATGGCTGAGATCGACACCGAAAGCGCTTTGGTGGTCGATGACAAGCAGCGCCTGGAGCTGAAAGTAGGCGATCACTTCCGCGCCGCGGTTCTGCCTAGCCGGGAAGGCGGCAAGCTGGAAATGCGCTTTCGCGAAATCAAGCTGAACGTTTATGGCGTCGGCGACTACGCATTCGTAACGGTGCCGGAAGGCGAAGGTATCGTGTTCCGCGAAGGCCACGGTGTGATGCTGGTCTTCGCGGCACAGCAACAGGTTCATGAAGGTTTGGGCAAATTACTCAAGGCGGTAACCGGCAAGGTCGCCAAATGGCGCAAGGGCGAGCTGACCACGTTCAAGGCCAGCGAGTGAGCAACCTTAACGAAGAGCCTGGTACACGTGCCGAGTTTCATCGGCAGCACCAGGCACAGGCACTGGCTGAGGCCCAGCGCTTGCTGGAGCAGCGTGGCGCCATGGGGAGTGGCTGGTTGAGCTGGGTGGCGGCCCAGTTGTATCAGCTGGGCCCGCCTCCTTATGTCGCCATGGTCCGGCGCGAGTTACAGCGCCTCAACGAAGCTTGAGCCCAGCCGTCTCAGTGGCCGCGGTCTCGACCACTGCTCACTTCTGCGGGCACGGATTCTTTGGACCTGCGCTTGCGGAACAGCGCTGCACGAGCAAGCAACAGCGTTGTTACCGGCACGGTAATCGACAGCAGGATCGGTATCAGCCAGGCGTGTAGCACTGGGCTGCTTTTGAGCCATGAAAAGTAGATGATCGATGCCAATGCTACGCACCAGGCGCCGATGGTTGATGCAAGCGCCGGTGGATGCATGCGTTGAAAGTAGTCTTTCAGGCGCAGCAGGCCAATGGCACCGATCAGGGCGAATACGCTACCAATCAGTAACAGTGCGGCAGTAGCCAGCTCCAGCCAGAAGGGCAGTTGAAGGGCTTCGGTCATTCGATCACCTCACCACGTAGCAGGAATTTCGCCAGGGCGAACGAACCCACAAAGCCGAACAGAGCAATCAGCAATGCACCTTCGAAGTAGGTGTCACTGGCGTAGCGTATCCCTAGTACCAGCATGGTCAGCATGCCCAGAATGTACAGATAGTCCAGGGCCAGCACCCGGTCCTGCGCCGAAGGCCCGCGAAACAGCCGTATCAGCGTCAAACCCATCGCCAGGGCGAAGATGAACAGGCTGGCGAGAACCGCGTTGGCGAGCAGGCCTGTCATTGGAAGATCTCCATTAAAGGGCGTTCGTAGGTGAGTTTGAAATGCTCGATGAAGGCCGCTTCATCGTGCAGCTCGAACACATGCAGCAGCAGTACGCTGCGATCCAGGGCCAGCTCCGACCATACGGTACCCGGCACGACGGTTGTGATCATTGCCAATGCCGCGAGGCCGTGGGCGTCGCGCAGGTCCAGCGGAATATGCACGAAGGCCGAACGCGGTGGACGCTGCCGAGCACGCAGTACGGTGCTAGCGACTTGCAGGTTGGACCGAACCACATCCATGCCTACACGACAAATCAGCTTTATCATCACCCAAGGTTTTCGCACGTGGGCGTGTTGCGGACGCAGCGGTGCCATCAGCATCGGCGCCAGGACGCCCAGTGCGGCCCCAAGCAACAGGTTGCCGGGGCTGACCGAGAGATTCAACAGCAGCCACAGCAAGAACAAGGCCGCCGACAGCAGCGGAGCGGGGAACAGTCGGCTCATGGCTGCACCTGTACATTAGGTGTTGTGGGGCCGGGTAGAGGCCGGGCGGCCATCACGGCTTCGATATAGGCATCCGGCGCCTGGAGGCTGGCGGCTGTGTCCTGGGTGTAGCGCAACAACGGTTCGGCCCTGAAGCTGAGGACCATACACAAGCCGAGGAGGATCACGATCGGCAGGCACTCAAACCCGCGCAGCGCGGGCGAAGGGCGTTCTTCGGGTTTCCAGAAGCGCTGGATGCCTACTCGGCCGAAGGCGATAAGCGAGGCCATGCCCCCGAGAATCAGCAGCGCCACTAGTACCCAGCCTGCAGGTTGGAGCGCAGATTCGGCTGGCATTCCCAAGCCTTGCGGATTGAACAGCGCGTTGATCAGGTTGAGTTTGCTGACGAACCCGGACAGCGGCGGCATGCCGATAATCAGCAGGGCGCAGGCGATGAAGCTAAGGCCTAGAAATGCCATGGTCCAAGGGATGATCTGGCCGATCACCGCTTTCTGCTCGTCGTCAAGGTTGATGCCCTTGGGCGGATGCAGCGACTCAAGCGGCGGAGGCATCGCATCTTCTTCCTCCTCCAGCGGCATCTCGTTGGCCGAGCGCGAGCGCTCGATCAGCTCGGCGAGCAAGAACAGTGCGCACAGCGCGAGGGTCGAGTTGACCAGGTAAAACAGGGCTGCGCCAGTGAGTGCTGGCTGGGCGAAACCCAGCGCCCCCAGCAGGGTGCCAGCAGAAACCAGGATGCTCAGCGCAGCCATGCGCTCCAGGCGCTGTGCGGCCAGTATCGACACCGTCGCCACGGCCAAGGTGATCAGCCCCCCATAGACCAGCCATTGCCCACCGAAATGCGCCGAGGCCCCGGCCTGCCCGGAGAATAGCAGCGTCCACAGTCGCAGAACCGCATACAGGCCGACCTTGGTCATGATGGCGAACAGTGCGGCGACTGGCGCACTGGCTGAGGCGTAGGCAGGGACCAGCCAGAAATTCAGCGGCCAGATCCCGGCCTTGGCTAGAAACGCCATCGCCAGGATTGCCGCACCTGCGTGCAGCAAACCACGATCTGCTTCAGGCACTAACGGAATCTTCAACGCCAGGTCAGCCATATTCAGGGTGCCGGTGACGCCATACAGCATCGCTGCGCCAATCAGAAACAGGGAGGAGGCGAACAGGTTGATGGCGATATAGTGCAGCCCGGCGCGCACCCGCGCTCTGCCCGAACCATGGAGCAGTAGGCCGTAGGATGCGGCTAGCAGCACTTCGAAAAACACGAACAGGTTGAACAGGTCAGCAGTGAGAAATGCGCCATACAGGCCCATCAACTGGATCTGGAACAACGCATGAAAGCTGGCCCCCGCGCCATCCCATCGCGCTCTGGCGAACAATAGCGCGCTGACGCCGATAACCCCGGTGAGGGTCAGCATCAGGGCCGAGAGGTGGTCCACCACCAGTACGATGCCAAAGGGCGCGGGCCAGTTGCCCGGTAGATAGACGCCGATCGACTCCGCTTGGCCTTGTGCACGCACCCACATCAACAGCGTTACAGCGACTCCCAGCCCTGCGAAGGTGGAGAGCAGGTTCAAGCGAGCCTTGAGCGGGCGGTGCTTTTCGCCCAGCAACAGCATCACTGCTGCCGTCAGCAGGGGTAGCAGGATGGGCGCAATCATCAGTTGGCTAATGCCACTCATTCGTCACGCTCCCGGCCGTCCACATGGTCAGTGCCGGTCAGACCCCGCGAGGCCAGCAGTACTACCAGGAAAAGTGCGGTCATGGCAAAGCTGATAACGATGGCGGTGAGCACCAGCGCTTGCGGCAGCGGGTCGGTGTAATGCAGCAGGTCCTGAGTCACGCCATCTTTGATGATCGGCTCCTTGCCGATGAACAGGCTGCCCATGCTGAAAATGAACAGGTTGACGCCATACGACAGCAGGCATAGCCCCATGATCACCTGATAGGTGCGTGGGCGCAGGATCAACCATACCCCCGATGCTGCCAATACGCCGATGGCGACTGCAATGACTTCTTCCATCAGGCGGCTCCTGCTTGGCTGGACTTCGGCGAGTTCGCCGGGCGGTAAGCCCGTACTGACTGGTGCGCCAGAGCGGTGAGAATCAGTAAGGTCGAGCCCACTACCACCGTGTACACACCGATGTCGAAGAGCAACGCGCTGGCCACGTGCATGTCGCCGAGCAGCGGCACGTCCAGGTGGGCGGTATGGGTAGTGAGGAACGGGTACCCCAGCAACATGGCGCCGACCCCGGTCAAGGTGGCGAAGAGCAGCCCGGTGCCCATCCAGCGCAAGGGCCGCAGGCTCATCTGTGCTTCGACCCACTGGGTGCCTGCCACCATGTATTGGAGAATGAACGCTACCGACATCACCAGGCCTGCGACAAAGCCGCCACCTGGCTGGTTGTGGCCACGCATGAACAGGTACATCGACACCAGCAGGGCGATGGGCAGCAGCAGGCGCACCAATACGGCTGGCACCATCATGAAGCCCAGAGCGGTGTCGGTCGCATGCCGTGGGTTGATCAAGTCGGTTACCAGGTCTGGAGCCAACTGCCGCTGCTGAGCTGGCAACTGCATGCTCTCTTTCGGCGGGCGGAAACGGCGCAGCAGCGCGAACACGGTCAGCGCCACGGCCACCAGCACAGTGATCTCGCCGAGGGTGTCGAAACCGCGGAAGTCCACCAGCATGACATTGACCACGTTGGTGCCACCGCCTTGGGGCAGGGCGCGGCTGAGATAGAACGAAGAAATGTCGTTGGGCGTCGGCCGGGTAAGCATGGCATAAGACAGAAGGGCCATACCGCCCCCGACCAGCACAGCCAGCAGCAGGTCGCGCAGGCGCCGGGCACGGGCTCGATCACGGCTGCCAGGCAGTGGCGAGACGCCTTCGATACGCCGTGGCAGCCAGCGCAGGCCCAGCAAAATCAGTACCGTGGTTACCACTTCGACGACCAGTTGAGTCAGAGCCAGATCAGGGGCTGAAAACCATACGAAAGTGATGCAGGTCATAAGGCCGCAGACACCGACCATGATGAGGGCGGCCAAACGGTGGTACTTGGCCTGCCAGGCGGCACCGATGGCACAGGCAATGGCGATCAACCAGAGCGCGACAAATACCCCGGAGCCTGGAATCTTTGGTCGATCTCCCCAGCTCAGGCCGCTGTAGAGCATGGGGGTGAGGCCGGCTATGAAGGCGGCCAATACCAGCATGAACAGCTGTGATTGCAGGCGGCGGCTAGTGGTCACACGCTCAACTCGCCTAGCTATTAGCATCAGTTGGACCTGGCCTTGTTCAAACAGGCGCTTGCCATTGAAGCGTTCGATCAGCGGCGGGTATGGGAAGCGGCCGCGACGCAGTTGTTTGCGCAGCAGCAGATAGAGAACGATACCGCCGCTCATGGCGAGCAAACTCATCATCAGCGGTGCGTTCCAGCCGTGCCAGATAGCCAGGCTGTAGTCTGGCAAGGTACCGCCCACCACTGGCAGTGCAGCGGCGGCCAGCAGTGGGCCCACCGATTGAGACGGGAAGATGCCAACCACCAGGCAAACCAGCACCAGCAGCTCCACGGGCGCACGCATCCAGCGCGCAGGTTCATGGGGCGTGTGCGGCAGATCGGTGGCGGGTGGCCCGAAGAATACGTCAACGGTGAAACGCAAGGCGTAGGCCACACTGAAGGTGCCGGCGAGGGTGGCGATAACTGGCAGTGCGGCTTCGACCCAGGCAGTGGAGCTGATGAATACGGTTTCGGCGAAGAACATTTCTTTGGACAGGAAGCCATTCATCAACGGCACCCCTGCCATCGCCGCGCTGGCTACCATGGCCAGGGTCGCTGTGTAGGGAACCAGGCGTATCAAACCACTCAGACGCCGTATGTCACGAGTGCCGCTCTCATGGTCGATGATCCCGGCGGCCATGAACAACGAGGCCTTGAAGGTGGCGTGGTTAAGGATGTGAAACACTGCGGCGACTGCAGCCAGCGGGCTGTTGAGGCCCAGCAGCAGGGTGATCAGGCCCAGGTGGCTGATTGTCGAGTAAGCCAGCAAGCCCTTGAGGTCGTTTTGGAACATTGCCGCGAACGCGCCCAGCAGCAAAGTTATGGCACCTGCGCCGCCGACGATCCAGAACCACTCATCACTGCCCGACAACACCGGCCAGAGGCGAGCCAGCAGGAATACACCGGCCTTGACCATCGTTGCCGAGTGCAGGTAGGCGGAAACTGGAGTGGGAGCCGCCATGGCGTGGGGCAGCCAGAACTGGAAGGGGAATTGCGCACTCTTGCTCAATGCGCCGATCAGGATCAGTGGCAGCAATACCGGATAAAGTGAGTGTTGGCGAATGGCTTCGCCGGCAGCCAAAACCTTGTCCAGGTCGTAGCTGCCCACCACATGGCCGAGCAGAAGCGCCCCGACCAGCAGGCACAGACCACCTGCGCCAGTAACCATCAAGGCCATGTAGGCGCCGCGGCGCGCGTCTGCGCGGTGGTGCCAGTAGCCGATCAGCAGGAAGGAGAAGAGGCTGGTCAGTTCCCAGAAAAATACCAGCTGGATCAGGTTCCCGGAGATTACCAGGCCGAGCATGGCCCCCATGAATGCCAGGAAGAAAGCGAAAAATCGGGGTACTGGGTCCTGCGGGGACATGTAGTAGCGTGCGTACAGCGATACCAGTGTGCCGATGCCCAGTACCAGCAACGAGAACAACCAGGCGAAACCGTCCATGCGCAGCACAAAATTCAGGCCAAGGCTCGGCAACCACAGGAGTTCTTCGCGAATTACGCCGCCGTGAGCGATCTGCGGATACAGCAGTGCTACCTGGACGGTGCCGACCAGGGCAACGAGCCCGGCTAAGACGGACTCGGCATTACGCGCGTTGTGCGGCAGGACAGCTGCCAGACAACTGCCCAGGAACGGCAGAAGCAGTAGCACTATCAATGACATAGCGTTCTATTCTTGAAAGGTTTGCAAGGATCATACGTGCCGGGCCGTTTATCACCAACACGCAAGCTGTCGCAGAATCCTACAAAAGCGCTGTGACAAGCTGTTTTTTTATGACAGTTTTTTACAGAGCATAGTTTGCAAGTGGCGTTTCACAGGCCGATCTCTTGCTCGGGAGTCCCTGGCGTCTGCAAGGTTTCGCTCACTTGACGGTTGCGGCGAAGCTTTAGCTCGCTGACCACTACCGCAATTACGATCAACAGACCACCCAGCAATGCAATACCTGGCAGGCGCTCGCCGGCGATGCGCCCAACGATGCCTGCCCACACGGGTTCTCCCGCATAGATCAACGTGGCGCGCGTGGGTGACACCGACTTTTGCGCCCAATTCATCGCCACTTGGATCACCGCGCTCATGGCCCCTAGGCCTAACGCGCTAAGCAATAGCAACCAGGAGAAGTCAGGCAGACGTTCCTGGGTGGGGACAACCATCAGGAACGCTAGCAGCGAAGCGGTGGCCAATTGCACCACGGTGACGCGGCGCACATCCACTTGGCCTGCGAAGCGGCTGATCAGGATGATCTCGGCGGCGATGGCCACTGCGCTTACCAGGGTGACCACTTCACCTTCACTGAAATGCAAGGCGCCTCCCTCGGGGCCGGCCAGCAACATCAAGCCAATGAAGGCCAGGCCGATGCCGATGCTAGGCATGAGCCCTGGTCGGCGCCCCAGCACTAGCCACTGTAAAAGTGGAACGAAAGGTACGTAGAGCGCAGTAATGAACGCTGACTGGCTGCTGCTGATGGTCTGCAGGCCCATGGTCTGCAAGCCGTAGCCCAGCATGATCGACACCCCGATCAACATGCCGGCCTTCAGTTCAGTGAAGGTCAGGCCTGCCAGTGCCCGCCCCGTAGCCAGCCCGACGAACAGCGCCGCTGCCGCGAAGCGCAGGCCCACGAAGAACATCGGGCCGCTTACAGTCATGACGTTATGCACCAGCAGGAAGGTGCCGCCCCATAGCATGGTGATGAATACCAGCACCATTTCCGCTTTGCTCAGGCGCAAAGACAAGGTGGGCTGCGGGCTGCTGGTTGGCTGGTTCATGATCTTGCGTACTCGGAGAAGGCGGCGCACAATCGCCGCAAATGAGCAGTATAATGCGCAACGGGTAAAGGTGAGCAATATAGTGCACAAAGATTCTTCGCGTCAGGCGTCGGTGCTACAGCATGTCAGCCTCAATGTGCGGCGCCTGCGCAATACAGCTGGCATGAGCCAGAGTGTTTTGGCAGAACGTTCCGGCGTCAGCCGGCGCATGCTGGTGGCGATCGAGGCGGGGGAGAAGAATGTCAGCCTGACGACCCTGGATGCTATTGCACAAGCGCTTGGGGTGGTTTTCAGCACGCTGATCCAAGCGCCCGATCAGCGTGATCCCAGCCGTATCGATGAGCTGGCCTGGGCCGGTGAGCACCCGCAGAGCAAAGCCGTGTTGCTGGCAAGCAGCAGTGCTCGGCGGGAAGTGGAAATCTGGGAGTGGACCCTCGCGCCAGGTGAGCGCTACGCCAGCGAGGCGGATGCCGAGGGTTGGAGTGAACAAATCTATGTGGCCGCAGGCCAACTGACGCTCGTCATCGAAGGCGCGGAGTACTGTCTTGAAGTTGGGCAGTTCCATGTCTTCCCCAGCAATTGCCGCTATGCCTACCGGAATGATGGACACGAACCGGTGCGCTTCGTACGCAACGTGGTGATCTGAGCGGCGCGCCGCAGCGCCCTGCTGGCCGGCACCGGGGCGCCGAGCAGCTCGTTTTGTCCACGGTAAATAGTCGTTCACGCATCGCTCATGGCAGATGCGGCCCTGGTCCTGCATCAGCCAGGTGGTCCTGGCGATTACGCAGCGGGCACTCCTTTAGCGACATGCAACCACAGCCGATGCAGCCATCGAGTTGGTCACGCAGCTTGATCATCTGCTCAATACGTTGGCTCAAGTCATCACGCCAGCGTGCCGACAGGCGCTGCCAGTCTTCGGTGTTGGGCGTGTGGTCGCTTGGCAGCTCGGCCAAGGCAGCGGCGATTTGGGCCAAAGGTATACCCAAGCGTTGAGCCATCTTGATCACCGCGACGCGCCGCAGCACTGCTCTGGGGTAACGGCGCTGGTTGCCAGCGTTACGCGTGCTATGGATTAGCCCCTTGGTTTCATAGAAATGCAGCGCAGTTACTGCCACGCCGCTGCGGGCAGCCAGTTGGCCGACGCTGAGCATCTTGTCTTCGCTTACAGAGGAGGTAGTAGGCATGAGAAATACTGCTTGACCTAGAGTTAACTCAAGGTTTTACCCTGCTGGCCATTCCCTAGCAACGCTCGTAGGAAGGAGATCTGCCATGACCACCGCGCCACATTCCCTTTGGTTTACCCAGATGATCGAATATGAGGTGCCTTCCACACGCCAGGCAGCGCTGGCTGAAGCACTGATCGCGCGCAGTGAAACGCTGGCTGAGCGCTGCCTGGGGTTGCAGAGCGTCTCTATTGAGGCCAGCGATGATGGCAGCCGGGTTCTGCAATGCTTGCAATGGCAGTCACGGATAGCGTGGGAGCAAGCTGCCCAGTGGTTCGCTCAAGAGCCTTTTCTGGAATTGCTCAGTCACTATCAGGCGCGGGGCGTCAATTTTGCTGCCTATCAGGCGCTACGCGGGCTGGTGCGAGGCAGCGATGGGGGCTTTCACTGCCCGCTCGCTTCGGATCACGCGTACCAAGGGGCGTAGTGTGGATAGCGGTCAAGACGCGCGCCTATAACCATTTCACTGATCCAGGATGCAAGGATCGAACTGTACGCTTTCTGGCTCTGCTCGCTGGATAGGGCGTGATCGGCACCGTCGACAGTACGATGGGTCAGCGAATGGGCATTGATGAATGCTGAGCGATAGCTCATCAAAGTGGTGTGCGGCACGTAGTCATCATGCTCTGACTCCACCAGCAGCACGTCGCCGGCAAATTCGGCGCAGGCGGCCAAGGCCTGATTGTCTGCCGGGCCGAGAACACGTTGGCGGTAGACGTTCAGTCGCTGACGGTCCAGGGCTTGTTTAGGCATGTTCCACTCATCGTCCCAATACATCGCCGGCACCCGCAACGCGAGCCATTTCACCGGCCGTTGCAAGCTGAGGAGGGTTGCCAAATAACCACCGTAGCTGCTGCCGATGATAGCGATCGCACCGCTGTCCACAGCCGGGTGGCTGACCAGCCGATCGTACGCGACCAACAGGTCTTTCAGATTCTGTTCGCGAGTCACAGTCAGGCGCTGGCCTTCAGTCTTTTCATGGCCGCGCAGGTCGAATGTCATACAAACGCAACCCAGGCCGGTGATGTGCCGGGCCCGAGCCAGATCACGCTGTTGGCTACCGCCCCAGCCGTGGACGAAAAGTATGCCGGGCATCTTGGGGCCAGGGCTGACTATGGTGCCGACGATGCTGTCATCATCGACCTGCAATTCCACGGTTTCACTCTGAATGCCGATGCTGGCGGATTCGCGCGTATTTGCTGAGTTGTCCGAGTTCACTGTCGTTTCCCTGATAGAAAAGCGTGGCGTCAGGAGGTAAATCGGGTGCGCCGTACACCTCGTGCGTGGATGCGCATACCTGCAGAAGAGCCGGATCATCAGCAAATGCTTGCAAAGCCAGCAGTTCGGCGCTGCTTGCGCCGCCCATTCGCCAAGATTGCTCAAGCACCCCACTGCGCACCTGGCCTTGGGCTGTAGTGCCCCGGGCAACATCATAATTGCGCCGTGATGCGATGAAGCCTGGGAAGTGCTGCTCGGCAGCATGCTCATAGACCATGGCCTGATTGATCGCCAAGCGCAGGCAATCCTCCATGGGCCGCTGCAATAACGCGAGATAGTCGCCGCGCACCACGATGAGCTCGGAACCTCCGTACACTTCGGCACCTTGATGGTCACGGGTAAGCTGCTGGGTGCCGTAATAGCTGCAGGTCAGGCCGGCGACGCGAACCTGGCCGACGCTGAAGGTCTGAACGTTGCTCAGATTTTCCTCCAGTACTAGCCCCCATACTCCCAGCTCTCTTTCATCGATGTTGGCCAGCAGCGGCTCCAGTTCGTCCGCTTGGGTCAAGACTTGCTGGCCACGACCGGCACAGGCGCGCACTGGCTTGATCCTCAGTGGGCCTTCAAGCAGCAGCAACTGAGCCGCGCGACGGGCATCGACCTTACTGAACACCGTATAGCCGCGCAGCAGTGCGGTACTCGCCTGGGGAGCGAACTCGTTGGTCCAGCCATGCGGAAATCGGGCATCAGGCGGGAGCGGGTGGGATATGGCTTTGGTGGCCATGTAAGGTTGGCTAACCAAGCCGCCGAAGAAGTCCTGCTCGCCGGAAATACCCAAGGCGGCATAGCGTTCAGTGTCGACCAGGGTTTCGGTGGGAAGGTAATAGTAGTGAGAGTCCCCCCTAATCGGCGCTTCAGGCAGCACCGCATGGCAGCCCAGAAGCTGCGCCAAGCGAGCGGCCAGCTTCAGGTGCACGGCGTGCTCGTGCTCAGGCGTTCGCTCGCGGGTGTCGAGCAGAACCACGGCAGATTTTCGATGGTGGGCACTGGGCATAGCTAGGTGCCTGTGTGCAATGGATGTACAGGCTGTGAAGCATCAGTCAGTGGGAAGTTCAGCCCGAATGGACTGACGGTATCGGGTCAGTTGTAGGAATTGTCCTATTCGCAAAGCGTTCAGCGTGATTGCTCTTAGTCAGAGCGGTCGACGATTGCTACACAGTGTCAGCTGTTTCATTATTCTCCCTGTGGAATTACCCCCGAATTTTGGCAGGAGTGCGCATGAACGTTCAGAACACGATTGAGCAAAGTGTGCCAGAGCGCCTGATGCGCGTGCGCCAAGTCATGGCGCGGGAGGGCGTCGATGCACTACTGGTACCTTCCGCTGATCCGCATTTGTCCGAATACCTACCGGGGTATTGGCAAGGCCGTCGGTGGCTCTCGGGGTTCGATGGCTCAGTCGGCACTTTGGTGGTGACTGCTGACTTTGCTGGCTTGTGGGCCGACAGCCGCTATTGGGAACAAGCGGAAAATGAGCTGACCGGCAGCGGTATCGCCTTGATGAAATTGCTGCCGGGTAAACCTGGCGCCTTGGAGTGGCTAGCAGAGAACATTCGCGCCAATGGCGCCGTAGCGGTGGACGGTGCGGTAATGGCGCTGTCTCAAGCGCGCCTGCTCAAGCAGAGCCTTAAGTCACGTCAGGCTCGGCTGATCACTGATCGGGACTTGCTTGGTGAAGTATGGGAGGCGCGTCCGACGCTACCTGATAACCCCGTCTATCAGCACCTGCCACCTCACGCCACGGTCAGCCGTGCTGGCAAGCTTGGCCAGCTGCGCGCCAAGTTGCAGGAGAGGGGGGCTGACTGGCATTTCATTGCGACTCTCGACGACATAGCCTGGTTGTTCAACCTGCGCGGCAGCGATGTTTCCTACAACCCGGTTTTCCTCGCTTTCGCCTTGATCGGCATGGATCAGGCTTTCCTGTTCGTGGGGGCCGGCAAGGTCGACGAGCACCTGCGCCATGTCCTTGAAGCTGACGGTATCGAAGTGCGCGACTATTCGGCAGTGCACGATGCCCTGTCCGGGCTGGCGCCCAGCAGCCGGTTGCTCATAGACCCGGCTCGGGTGACTAGCGGTTTGCTCAAAGCGCTCGATGAACGGGTGCAACTGGTAGAGGGGTTGAACCCGACCACGCTGAGCAAATCCTGCAAGAGCGAAGACGAGCTGGTGCATGTACGCCAGGTAATGGAGCAGGACGGCGCTGCGCTGTGTGAATTCTTCGCTTGGTTAGAGACCCATATGGGCCAAGAAACCATCACTGAGTTGACGGTCGATGAACAGTTGCGTGCTGCCCGCGCTCGTCGGCCAGGGTTCGTCTCGCTGAGCTTTGCCACTATTGCGGCATTCAACGGCAATGGCGCGATGCCGCATTACCGCGCAACCGAAAAATCCCATGCGATCATCGAAGGCGATGGCCTGTTGCTGATCGACTCCGGCGGGCAATATCTGGGCGGCACCACCGACATCACGCGTATGGTCCCAATAGGGACGCCGAGCCTGGAACAGAAGCAAGATTGCACTCGCGTGCTCAAGGGCATGATCGCGTTGTCCCGCGCCCGATTTCCGCGAGGCATTCTATCCCCGCTGCTCGATGCCATCGCCAGGGCACCGATATGGGCAGATCAGGTCGATTACGGCCATGGCACCGGGCATGGCGTCGGCTACTTCATGAACGTGCACGAAGGGCCGCAGGTGATTGCCTATCAGGCCGCAACCGCGCCGCACACGGCAATGCAGGAGGGGATGATCAGTTCCATCGAGCCGGGTACCTACCGGCCGGGGGCGTGGGGAGTGCGTATCGAGAATCTGGTCGCCACTCGAGCACTGGGCAGAAGTGCATTCGGTGATTTCCTGCACTTCGAAACCTTGACGCTGTGCCCAATCGATACGCGCTGTCTGCTTCCTGACATGCTCAGTAAAGAGGAGTTGGATTGGCTTGACCAGTATCACGCCCTGGTGTCAGAGCGACTTGCTCCCTTGCTGCAGGGCGCTGCACTTGACTGGCTGAGAATTCGTACTGCACCCGTGAAAGTGGTGTGATGGTGCT
>NZ_JBJJLN010000078.1:0-13108 GCF_046230725.1 Pseudomonas sp. KCJK9000
TCTACGGCACAAGCGCACTATCATTCAGCCCTTGCTGCCTGGCGCCAGCATATTCTCCGGCCGCACCCATTGGTCGAACTGCTCGTTGGTCAGGTACTGCAGCTCCAGGGCCGCCTCACGCAGCGTCTTACCCTCGGCATAGGCCTTCTTGGCAATCTCGGCTGCTTTGTCGTAGCCAATATGCGGGTTCAACGCCGTCACCAGCATCAGGCCCCGTTCCAGGTGCGCCGCCATCTGCTCGGCGTCCGGTTCGATCCCCGCCACACAGTGCTGCTGGAAGTTGCGACAGCCATCGGCCAGCAGTTCGATCGACTGCAACAGATTGTGGATGATCACCGGCTTGAACACGTTCAGCTGCAGATGCCCCTGGCTTGCAGCAAAACCGATCGTCGCATCGTTGCCCAGCACTTGGCAGGCCAGCATCGACAGCGCTTCGCACTGAGTCGGGTTGACCTTGCCTGGCATGATCGAGCTGCCCGGCTCATTGGCCGGCAGACGTACTTCGGCCACCCCTGCGCGTGGACCGGAGCCCAGCAGGCGTAGGTCGTTGGCGATTTTCATCAACGCCACCGCCAAGGTTTTGAGCGCACCGGCCAGGCTGGTGAGCGGCTCGTGCCCAGCTAGAGCCGCGAACTTGTTGGGGGCGGTGACGAAGGGCAGGCCTGACAGAGCGGCCAGTTCAGCGGCAACCGCTTCGGCAAAGCCATGCGGGGCGTTCAGCCCCGTGCCCACAGCAGTGCCACCCTGTGCCAGTTCATACACTGCCGGCAAGGTGGCGCGGATGGCGCGCTGGGCGTGTTCGAGTTGAGCGACGAAAGCCGAGACCTCTTGGCCGAAGGTGATCGGCGTGGCGTCCATCATGTGCGTACGGCCGGTCTTGACCAGCTTGCTGTGGCGCGCCGAAAGCTCGGCCAGCCCCGCGGACAACTCGGCGGCAGCCGGCAACAGCTTTTCATGCACCGCCTGGGCAGCGGCGATGTGCATGGCGGTGGGGAAGCAATCGTTGGAGCTCTGCGAGCGGTTGACGTGGTCGTTGGGGTGCACGGGCGCCTTGCCGCCGCGGCCTTGGCCGGCCAGCTCGTTAGCACGCCCGGCGATCACCTCGTTGACATTCATGTTGCTCTGGGTGCCGCTGCCGGTCTGCCACACCACCAGTGGGAACTGGTCGTCATGTTCGCCGTTGAGCACTTCGTTGGCGGCCTGTTCGATCAGCCGGGCGATGTCGGCGGGCAGGTCGCCGTTACGGTCGTTGACCCGCGCGGCGGCTTTTTTGATCAGCGCCAGGGCGTGCAGCACCGCGAGCGGCATGCGTTCCTTGCCAATGGCAAAGTTGATCAGCGAGCGCTGGGTCTGGGCGCCCCAATAGGCGTCCTCAGGAACTTCGACCGGGCCCAGGCTGTCTGTCTCGATACGGCTCATGCTGCATTCACTCCATTGTCAGTCAGAATCAGCAGTTTAGGCCCTCATATGGGCGAGCGGTTCATTCGCTCGTCGTGCCACTTGAGCGCTATGCCTCTGCGGGAGCAGAATGCTCCACTCTGAGGTACCGCCTCCCTCCCTGAAGGAAATGCAATGACCCGTCTCCGTGTCCTCTGCGCTGCCGTTGCCCTGGCTTGTGCCAGCGGCCAGGTGCTCGCTGCCACCGCCAGCCACAACGCTGCCGCCGAGAAATTCCTGGCCCTGGCCAATGCCGACAAACTGGGCACCCCGGTGTACATGCAGGTGCAGCAGATGTTTGCCCAGCGCTTCGCCCAGACCAAAGCTCCTGCTTCCAAGCAGGCGGTGCTCGAGAGCTACCAGGCCAAGGCCAACGCCGCGCTGGACAACGCCATCGGCTGGAACAAGCTCAAACCGAAGATGGTCGACCTGTACACTCAGACCTTCACCGAGCAGGAGCTCAAGGACCTGGTCAAGTTCTACGAGTCGCCACTGGGCAAGAAAGTGCTGCGTGAAATGCCCAAGGTCACCCAGCAATCGGCGCAGTTGACCCAGACCAGCCTGGAACCAGCGGTCCCTGTGGTGAACAAGCTGCTCGACGACATGACCAAGGAGCTGGACCCGAACGCTGGCAAGGCCGCGGCCCCTGCGAAAAAGTGAGTTTCAGCCAATGAGCATGCAGCAACGCATCGAGCAGCAACTGGCCGCGCTGGCCCCACAGCACCTTGAAGTGATCGACGAGAGCCACATGCACAGCCGTGGCCAGCAGACCCACTACAAGGCCGTGATCGTCAGCGAGCAGTTCGCCGGACTCAACAGCGTCAAGCGGCACCAGAAGGTGTACGCCACCATGGGTGAGCTGATGGGTCAGATCCATGCCCTGGCGATTCACACCTACACGGCCGAGGAGTGGGCCAAGGTGGGCGTAGCACCGGCCTCGCCGGTGTGTGCCGGTGGTGGCCACTGAAAGCGCTTTTTCGTTCTGGTACAATTCCGCAACATCCGGGGGCCGCTATGCGGCCCTCGCGTTTTTCGTCAAACCCGGTCTGCCCCTTACGAGGGCAACCACCAGGAGATCCACCTGAATGTCCCAAGCTATCGTCGTGGCGGCGCTGTACAAGTTCGTCACCCTGCAAGATTACGTCGAGCTGCGTGAGCCGTTGCTCAAGGCCATGCTCGACAACGGCGTCAAAGGCACCTTGCTACTGGCCCACGAAGGCATCAATGGTACCGTTTCGGCCACCCGCGAAGGCATCGATGGCCTGCTCGCGTGGCTGCGCAGCGACCCGCGCCTGGTGGATGTCGACCACAAGGAATCCTACTGCGACGAGCAGCCGTTCTACCGTACCAAGGTCAAGCTCAAGAAAGAGATCGTCACCCTTGGCGTGCCAGGCGTCGACCCTAACCAGGCGGTCGGCACGTATGTCGAGCCCAAAGACTGGAATGCGCTGATCAGCGACCCTGAAGTGCTGCTGATCGATACCCGTAACGACTATGAAGTGGCCATCGGCACCTTCAAAGGTGCGATCGACCCCAAGACCGAAACCTTCCGCGAATTTCCCGACTACATCAAAGCCAACTTCGACCCGAGCAAGCACAAGAAGGTGGCGATGTTCTGCACCGGCGGTATCCGCTGCGAAAAAGCTTCCAGCTATATGCTCGGTGAAGGCTTCGAGGCGGTCTATCATCTCAAGGGCGGCATCCTGAAATACTTCGAGGAAGTGCCTCAGGAAGAAAGCCTCTGGGACGGCGACTGCTTCGTCTTCGACAACCGCGTCACGGTGCGTCATGACCTGAGCGAAGGCGAGTACGACCAGTGCCATGCCTGCCGCCACCCGGTCGATGCCAAGGATCGCGAGTCCGAGCACTATTCACCAGGTGTGAGCTGCCCACACTGCTGGGACACCCTGAGCGAAAAGACCCGGCGTAGCGCCATCGATCGGCAAAAGCAGATCGAACTGGCCAAGGCCCGCAACCTGCCACACCCGATCGGTTACAACTACAAAGCCGAGGCCTGACCCATGACTGCCCGCCTGCTCTACGTGATGGACCCGATGTGCTCCTGGTGCTGGGGTTTCGCGCCGGTTGCCCAGGCCCTGATCGCCCAGGCCGCCGCGGCGGGCGTCGCCACGCGCGTGGTGCCAGGTGGGCTGCGCAGGGGCGGCAATGCACTGGATGGCTCGACCCGCAAGTACATTCTGGAACATTGGCAGGCCGTGGCTGAGGCCACGGGGCAGCCGTTTCGTTACGACGGCGCCATGCCTGACGGCTTCGTCTACGATACCGAGCCTGCCTGCCGTGCCCTGGTGGCCGCCCGTGAGCTGGATGCCGAACGGGTGTGGCCGCTGCTGACGCTGATCCAGCGTTCTTTTTATGAGCAGGGTGTTGATGTGACCCGCGCGCCGCAACTGGTGGAGCTGGCCCAGCAGGTGGGGTTCGATCGCGAGCGCTTCGCTGTGCAGTTCGCCAGCCACGACATCCGCGCCGCCACCGCCGCCGATTTCACCTGGGTGCAAGATTTGGGCATCGCTGGGTTCCCAACCTTGCTGGCTGAGCGCAATGGCCAATTGGCACTGCTGACCAACGGCTACCAGCCGCAGGCCAGCCTGCAACCGCTGCTGGGCCGTTGGCTGCAGCAGGCTGCTTGTGCTTGACCTTCCAGGGTCGCCAGACCCTGTGCCAGGGAAGCCTGCGGCTGCGGCTGATCGTCTGAGCTGGGCAGAAATACGCCGCCTGGCCCTGCACCACAAGAAAAACCTCTGGGCTGCCAATTTGGTGGCCGTGCTGGCCGCCTGCTGCAGCGTGCCAATCCCGCTTCTATTGCCACTGCTGGTCGACGAAGTGCTGCTGGGCCATGGTGATGCCGCACTGAAATGGATGAACCATCTGCTGCCCAGCGGGTGGCAGGTCGCGGCCGGCTACATCGGCCTGATGCTCGCGGCCACCTTGAGCCTGCGCCTTGCGGCGCTGGCGTTCAACGTGGTGCAGGCCAAACTGTTCGCAGGCCTTGCCAAGGACATCGTCTACCGTCTGCGCATCCGCCTGATCGAGCGGCTCAAGCGCATTTCGCTGAAAGAGTACGAAAGCCTGGGCAGCGGTACCGTGACCACGCACCTAGTCACCGACCTGGATACCCTCGACAAGTTCGTCGGGGAAACCCTGAGCCGCTTTCTGGTGGCCATGCTGACGCTGACCGGCACCGCCGCGATCCTGATCTGGATGCATTGGAAACTGGCGCTGCTGATCCTGTTGTTCAACCCGCTGGTGATCTACTTCACCGTGCAGTTGGGCAAGCGTGTGAAGCACTTGAAAAAGCTCGAAAACGACAGCACCTCGCGCTTTACCCAGGCGTTGTCGGAAACCCTGGATGCCATCCAGGAGATCCGCGCGGGCAACCGCCAGGGCTACTTCCTCGGCCGTCTTGGCTTGCGCGCCCGTGAAGTGCGCGATTATGCCGTGGAGTCGCAATGGAAAAGCGATGCCAGCGGCCGCGCCAGTGGCCTGCTGTTCCAGTTCGGTATCGATATCTTCCGGGCGGCGGCGATGCTGACGGTGTTGTTCTCCGACCTGTCGATCGGCCAGATGCTGGCGGTGTTCAGCTACCTCTGGTTCATGATCGGGCCGGTGGAGCAACTGCTCAACCTGCAATACGCCTACTACGCCGCGGGCGGCGCCCTGAGCCGGCTCAACGAGCTGCTGTCGCGCGCTGACGAGCCGCAGTACCCGGCCGCTTGCGACCCGTTCGCCGGCCGCGAAACGGTGGGCATCGAAGTGCGCGACCTGCGCTTTGCCTATGCCGATGAGCCGGTGCTCGACCAGCTCGACCTGACCATTGCCCCCGGCGAGAAGGTGGCCATTGTCGGGGCCAGTGGCGGTGGCAAGAGTACCCTGGTGCAATTACTGCTTGGCCTGTACAGCGCCCAGGCAGGCACCATCCGCTTTGGCGGAGCCAGCCTGCAGGAAATCGGCCTTGAAACCCTGCGGGAAAACGTCGCCGTGGTGCTGCAACACCCCTCGTTGTTCAACGACAGCGTGCGTGCCAACCTGACCATGGGGCGCGAGTGCACCGATGAAGCCTGCTGGCAGGCGCTGCGTATTGCCCAGCTGGACGCCACCATCGCCGCCTTGCCCCAGGGGTTGGACAGCGTGGTCGGGCGTTCCGGAGTGCGTCTGTCCGGTGGCCAGCGCCAGCGCTTGGCGATTGCCCGGATGGTGCTGGCCGAGCCAAAGGTGGTGATTCTCGATGAAGCCACTTCTGCGCTGGATGCCGCTACTGAGTACAACTTGCACCAGGCTCTGGCGCGTTTTCTCAGTGGCAGGACCACACTGATCATTGCCCACCGCTTGTCGGCGGTTAAGCAGGCCGATCGGGTGCTGGTGTTCGACGGTGGGCGTGTGGCCGAAGATGGCGACCATCAGCAGCTGATTGCCGAGGGCGGCCTTTATGCCAAGTTGTATGGGCACTTGCAGCAGACCTGACAGCGTGGCCGGTGCGGGCCAGTTGGTGGGTGGGCCCGCTCCCAGTGTTACGGCTGCGCGGCACCGCAGCTTTTAGGTCTAAATATTCCTCTCCTTGTAGATGGCAAATGGCCTACGCTGAACTGGTCTGGGTTGATTCAAGTCTTATCTGCTCTGTGACAGGGACTCAATGAAGGGAAATCGCACTCTAGAAGCGCCAAGACTGGTGGGTATCATTTGGCCCTTCATCGCCGTCGTCGTCTTCCAGGTGCTGTTGGGAAGCCTCAGCCTCTATGCGCTTTCGGCTGTGCGTGCCTATGTGGCCGGGGAAAGCCTGTGGTCCAAGGCCCAGAAAGACGCGATCTACTACCTCAACCTGTATGCCGATGACCGTGACGAGGGTACCTACCAGCGTTACCGCCAGGTCATGACCATTCCCCAGGGCGATCACGAGTTGCGCGAGCTGCTCGACCAGGCAAGCCCGGACCTGGCAGGCGCTCGGCAGGCCGTGCTCAAAGGTGGCAATCACCCTGACGATGCCGACAGCATCATCTGGTTCTATCGCAACTTCCGGCATGTCAGCTACATGCAGACGGCGATCGACTACTGGAACATTGGCGATGCGTACCTGAACAAGCTCGACGTTCTGGCCGACGAGATGCACAGCGGTTTCGCCGCCGGGAACGTTGGCCAAGCTCGGCTCGACGAATGGAAAGCCCGCATTGTGGCAATCAATGAAGGCGTCACGCCGGCTGCCAAGGCATTCAGTGATGCCTTGGGCGAAGGCTCGCGCATGCTGTTGCGGGTATTGTTGGTGACCAATCTGCTGACCGCGCTGTTTCTGATTGCCATTGCCTGGCGCCGCTCCAGCAAGCTGTTGGCCCAGCGGCAGGCGTTCGCCAGTGCCTTGCGCGAGGAAAAGGAGCGGGCGCAGATTACCCTGGAGTCGATTGGCGATGCGGTGATCACGGCCGATGTCGATGGCAACATCGGCTACATGAACCCGGCCGCGGAACAGTTGACCAACTGGCAATCTGACCAGGCCCATGGCCTGCCGCTGGGAGCGCTGTTCAGCCTGCTTGACGAGCACGAGCAATGCGAGAGCGGCTCGTTGGTCGAGCAGGTGCTCAACGGCAGCCTCAAAGGTGGCGCCGAGCATGCCCGGCTGATCCAGCGCTTGGATGGCAGTACCGTGTCGGTCAACCTGGTCGGCTCGCCGATCATCAATAACGATCAGGTCGCCGGTATCGTGCTGGTGCTGCACGACATGACCCAGGAGCGTCAGTACATCGCCAACCTGTCATGGCAGGCGACCCATGACGCCCTGACGGGGCTGGCCAACCGCCGCGAGTTCGAATATCGCCTCGAACAGGCCCTCAATGGCCTGGCGCGCCAGACCGGCAGGCACTCGTTGATGTTCCTCGATCTTGACCAGTTCAAATTGGTCAACGACACCTGCGGCCATGCCGCTGGCGACGAACTGCTCAGGCACATCTGCGCAGTGTTGCAGTCGGGGCTGCGTGAAGGCGATACCTTGGCCCGTCTGGGGGGCGATGAATTTGGGGTGTTGCTGGAGAACTGCCCGGCCGAGCAAGCCGAGCGCTTGGCCGAAAGCCTGCGCCAAGCCGTGCAGAGCCTGCATTTCGTGTGGAAAGGCAGGCCCTTCGTAACCACTGTCAGTATCGGGCTGGTGCACATGGCCCAGGCGCCGTGCACATTGGAGGCATCGCTGCGCGCTGCCGACATGGCCTGCTACATGGCCAAGGAAAAGGGCCGCAACCGGGTGCAGGTGTACCATGCCGACGACAGCGAGCTGTCCATGCGCTTTGGCGAAATGGCCTGGATACAGCGCCTGCATGTGGCTCTGGAAGAAAACCGCTTCTGCCTCTATTGCCAGGAGATCGCCGCACTCAACCCCGGCGAAGGGCCCGGCCATATCGAGATATTGATACGCCTGCACGACGAAAGTGGCCGAACCATCCTCCCGGACAGTTTCATCCCGGCGGCCGAGCGGTACGGGTTGATGACGGCGCTGGACCGTTGGGTGGTCCGCAGCGTGTTCCAGGTCATTCGCCAGTGCCTGGACGAGGGCCGGGACGGGCCTCTGGCGATGTGCGCGATCAATCTGTCGGGTACCAGCATCGGCGATGACAAATTCCTCGAGTACCTGCAGCGGTTGTTCGTCGAATACGCCATTCCGCCCCGAATGATCTGTTTCGAGATCACCGAAACCAGTGCCATCGCCAACCTGGGTAGTGCCATCCGCTTTATCAACGAATTGAAAGGCCTAGGTTGCAAGTTCTCGCTGGACGACTTTTGTGCCGGGATGTCGTCATTCGCTTATTTGAAACATTTACCCGTCGACTTCTTGAAGATCGACGGAAGTTTTGTCAAAGATATGCTCGACGACCCGGTCAATCGTGCCATGGTCGAGGTGATCAATCACATCGGTCATGTCATGGGCAAGCGGACCATCGCCGAGTTCGTCGAAACACCGTTGATCGAGCAGGCCTTGCAGGAGATCGGCGTGGATTACGCCCAGGGCTATTTGATTGAACGACCACAGGTGTTCACCTGTGACAGTCTGCAGCGCCAACGGATTGCTGCGCGGCCCTTGCTGCATCGGGCGCCAGGAACATTTCGCTGAAAACACGTCCGCTAAATCACAAGGATCAAGGAGCTGAAAGTGATTGACGCATTCGTACGTATCGGGCCCTTGATGGACCCGGCCAGTTATCCCCAGTGGGCCCAGCAGTTGATCGAGGACTGCCGCGAAAGCAAGCGTCGGGTGGTCGAGCACGAGTTCTATCAGCGCCTGCGTGATGGCCAGCTGCGTCAGTCGACCATCCGCCAGTACCTGATCGGTGGTTGGCCGGTGGTCGAGCAGTTTTCCCTGTACATGGCCTACAACCTCACCAAGACCCGCTACGCTCGCCACCCGGGCGAGGACATGGCGCGGCGCTGGCTGATGCGTAACATTCGCGTAGAGCTCAACCATGCCGATTACTGGGTACATTGGTGCCAGGCCCATGGTGTTCACTTGCACGATCTACAGGCCCAGGACGTGCCGCCTGAACTCAATGGCCTGAACGACTGGTGCTGGCGCGTGTGCACCACCGAGTCGCTGGCCATTGCCATGGCGGCGACCAACTATGCAATCGAGGGGGCGACCGGCGAGTGGTCGGCGGTAGTGTGCGCCGAAGATACCTACGCCATGGGGTTCCCCGAGGATCAGCGTAAGCGGGCGATGAAGTGGTTGAAGATGCATGCCCAGTATGATGATGCACACCCCTGGGAGGCGCTGGAAATCATCTGCACGCTGGCCGGCGAGAATCCGACCCAGGGGTTGCGCAATGAGTTGCGCAAGGCGATCTGCAAAAGCTACGACTGCATGTACCTGTTCCTTGAGCGCTGCATGCAGCTCGAAGGGCGTCAGCAAGGGCGCCTGCGCCCGGCTTTGGCAGCTGGCTGAAACCCTGCGTTGTTCGCGGGTTAACCCGCTCCTACAGCAAATACAAAAGCCTTTACGGCGGTATAGGCCTTGGGAGCGGAGCTACCCGCGAAGCGCCCGGTGCAGGCGACGCAATACTTACTGCGCGTTGAAAGCCTGCCCGTTCACGCCCTTGCTGTCTGGCCCCATCAGGTACAGGTAAACCGGCATGATTTCTTCGGGCGACGGGTTGTTCTGCGGATTTTCGCTAGGGTACGCCTGTGCCCGCATCGCGGTGCGTGTGGCGCCTGGGTTGATGCTGTTGGCGCGCACTGGGGCGACACCTTCCAGTTCGTCAGCCAGGGTCTGCATCAGCCCCTCGGTGGCGAATTTCGAAACGCCGTAGGCGCCCCAGTAAGCCCGGCCCTTGCGCCCGACACTGCTGGAGGTGAACACCACAGAAGCGTCTTCGGACAATTTGAGCAGTGGCAGCAGGGTGCTGGTGAGCATGAAGGTGGCATCCACATTGATATGCATCACCCGCATGAAATTCTCGCCTGAAAGTTGCTCCAGCGGCGTACGTGGGCCGATGATCGAGGCGTTGTTGAGCAACCCGTCCAGCCGGCCGAACTGCTCCTCGATCATCACCGCCAGCTCGTCGTATTGATGGGGCAGGGCGGTTTCCAAGTTGAACGGGATGACCACTGGCTGCGCGTGGCCAGCAGCCTCGATCTGGTCGTAAACCTCATTGAGGTTGGCTTCGGTCTTGCCTAGCAGCAGCACAGTGGCCCCCAGCGCTGCATAAGCCTTGGCGGCGGCGGCGCCAATGCCACGGCCGGCACCGGTAACCAGGATGACGCGGCCGGCGAGCATGCCGGGGCGGGCGGTGTAATCGAACATGGTTCTGTCCTTTGAATTCGTCGGGGCGTCCCTGGCCCCTTGTGGGGGCAGGTGTACCCGCGACTGTGCATGATCAGGCGGCGGTATTGCCCGGCCTGACGCTTTCGCGGGTGAACCCGCTCACGCAGGGTTCAGGGCCGGGGCATCGACCGGAGTTCAGCAGCCGCACAGGGCGCTGTCGATGACCTTGCGCAACTCCAATGGGTGGTCCACCACCACATCGGCGCCCCAGTGGTTAGGGTTGTCCTCTGGATGAATATAGCCGTAGCGCACCGCAGCCGTGCGGGTGCCAGCGTCGCGGCCAGATTCGATGTCGCGCAGGTCGTCGCCGACGAACAACACGCTGGCAGGGTCCAGGTTCAGGGTTTTGCAGGCCAGAATCAGAGGCTCTGGGTCGGGCTTGCTGTTCTTCACGTGGTCCGGGCAGATCAACAGCGCCGAACGCTCGGCCAGGCCCAACTGCTGCATGATCGGCTCAGCGAAGCGCACCGGTTTGTTGGTGACCACGCCCCATAGCAGCTTGCCCTTCTCGAGGTCGGCCAGCAGCTCGCCCATCCCGTCGAACAGCTTACTGTGCACTGCGCAATCACGCTGGTACCGCTCGAGGAATTCCAGGCGCAGGGCTTCGAAGCCTTCGTCTTCCGGGTTCATTGCAAAAGTCGCTGCGACCATGGCGCGTGCGCCGCCGGAGATCACGTCGCGAATCGCCTGATCATCGATGGCCGGCAGCCCCCGTTCGGCGAGCATGGCCTGGCAGATGGCGATGAAGTCCGGCGCCGTGTCCAGCAGGGTGCCGTCCATGTCGAAGAGTACTGCTCGCAAACGCATGCTCATTCCTCGCGCAGGGTCTGGATCATGTAGTTGACGTCTACATCGCTGCTCAGCTTGTAGTGCTTGGTCAGCGGGTTGTAGGTCAGGCCGATGATGTCCTTGACCTCAAGGCCTGCGCTGCGGCTCCAGGCGCCAAGCTCGGACGGGCGAATGAATTTCTTGAAGTCGTGGGTACCGCGCGGCAGCATCTTGAGGATGTATTCGGCACCGACGATGGCCAGCAGGTAGGCCTTGGGGTTGCGGTTGATGGTCGAGAAGAACACCTGGCCACCAGGTTTGACCATGCGACAGCACGCGCGGATGACCGAAGAGGGGTCGGGTACGTGCTCGAGCATCTCAAGGCAGGTGACCACATCGAACTGCTCGGGCATTTCTTCGGCCAGCGCCTCAGCGGTGATCTGCCGGTACTCGACCTCTACGCCCGACTCCAGCTGGTGCAGCTGGGCCACAGCCAGCGGCGCCTCGCCCATGTCGATACCGGTAACGCGAGCACCACGCAAGGCCATTGCCTCGCTGAGGATGCCGCCGCCGCAGCCGACGTCCAGCACTTTCTTGCCAGCAAGGCCCACGCGCTCGTCAATCCAGTTGACGCGCAGCGGGTTGATGTCGTGCAGCGGCTTGAACTCGCTCTCGCGGTCCCACCAGCGGTGGGCCAGGGCTTCGAATTTAGCGATTTCGGCGTGGTCGACGTTGCTCATTGAACAATCCTCTGGAACTTGCACTTCAAATGGGACGCAGTATAACCGAGCGTCTGCGGGCCAGGGTCGCTATAATCGCCGGCTTTTGATATCCGAACGACGGGGAGAGGCGATGCGCGAGCGACTTTTGGGAGCAGAGAAGGTGACCGGGATGCGCTGGCAAGGCGGCGCCCTGCACCTGCTCGACCAGCGTGCGCTGCCGTCGCAAGAGCGTTGGCTGACCTGCGACACGGTTACACAGGTGGCCCAGGCGATCCGCGACATGGCGGTGCGCGGCGCCGCAGCCATAGGCATTGCCGCGGCTTACGGCCTGGTGCTGGCCCTGGAGGAGCGCCTGGCCCAGGGTGGGGATTGGGAGATGGACCTGGAAGAAGACTTCCTCACCCTGGCCGAAGCCCGCCCCACCGCGGCCAACCTGTTCTGGGCGCTGAACCGCATGCGCGAGCGTTTGCAGCGCGTGCGTGGCGAGGAGAGCGTGCTGGCCGCCTTGGAAGCCGAGGCGATCGCAATCCATGAAAGCGACCGCGAAGCCAACCTGACCATGGCCCAGCTCGGCACCGAGCTGATCCGTCGCCACCAAGGCAACGCCCAGACCCTGCTGACCTACGGCAACGCTGGGGCCCTGGCCAGCGGCGGTATCGGCACGGCCCTGGGGGTGATCCGCGCCGGGTATCTCGAAGGCATGGTGGAGCGGGTGTATGCCGGCGAAACCCGCCCGTGGCTACAAGGCTCGCGCCTGACCGCCTGGGAGTTGGCCCATGAAGGCATCCCGGTCACCCTGTGCGCCGATTCGGCGCTGGCACACCTGATGAAGACCAAGGGCATCACCTGGGTGGTGGTAGGGGCCGATTGCGTTGCTGCCAACGGCGATGTGGCCAGCAAGATCGGTACTTACCAGCTGGCCGTCAGCGCCATGCACCACGGCGTACGCTTCATGGTGGTGGCACCGAGCACCAGTATCGATCTCAATCTGGCCACCGGCGAAGACATTCCACTGGAAGAGCGCGAGGCGAACGAGTTGCTGGATTACGCCGGCACCCGTGTTGCGCCGCAGGTCGAGGCGTTCAACCCGGTTTTTGACGTGACGCCGGCTGATTTGATCGACGTGATTGTTACCGAGCGCGGCATCGTCGAGCGGCCAGACACCGCCAAGCTGGCTCAGTTGGTGTGCCGTAAGCGGTTGCATTGATTAGGGTGGGGCGCAAGCGATTGCATTGATTGGGGTGGGGCGTAAGCGATTGCATTGATTGGTGTGGGGCGCAAGCGATTGCTTTGGTTGGTGTGGGGCGGGAGGGTTGTGGTGGTGGTGAGATCGAGCGCCGCCCGCGCGGCGCATCGCGAGCTGCGCTCGCTC
>NZ_JBJJLN010000079.1:0-12828 GCF_046230725.1 Pseudomonas sp. KCJK9000
AATGCCGCTGTCTTGGAACATATAGGCCAGGCGGTCCTGGGGGTATTCAGGGTCCAGCGGCACATAGGCGCCACCGGCCTTGAGCACCGCCAGCAGGCCGACCACCATTTCTACCGAACGCTCGGCGGCGATGCCCACCAGTACATCCGGGCCTACGCCCATGCCGCGCAGGTGCTGCGCCAGGCGGTTGGCTTGGGTGTTCAGTTCGGCATAGCTCAGGGTACGGTCGGCGAAGCTCAGTGCTGGGGCCTGCGGTTGACGGGCGACCTGCTGCTCGAACAACTGGTGCACATAAGGCGTGCCTGGATAAGTGCGCGCCGTGGCGTTCC
Source organism: Pseudomonas sp. KCJK9000 (assembly GCF_046230725.1). Lineage (NCBI taxonomy): Bacteria > Pseudomonadati > Pseudomonadota > Gammaproteobacteria > Pseudomonadales > Pseudomonadaceae > Pseudomonas > Pseudomonas sp. KCJK9000. The sequence continues at coordinate 330 of NZ_JBJJLN010000079.1, forward strand.
AACCCTGCACGATGCGTGAGTAGTCCGCCGAATTCACCAGCCCGAAACTGCCTATCAACGCCTGCGGCGCGGTGGCAAAGCCTTCCAGCAGATGACGTAGCTCGGCTGCAATCTGCTGCACCTGCTCATCGACGAAGACCTGGCGCTGGAAAGCGAAGGTCAACTGCATCTGTTCGCGTGCTTCGGCAATCAGCGTCAACGGGTAGCCGCTGTGCTCCTGATAGTGCAGCCCCGAAAGGCGCAGCCCGGCACTGCTGTCCGACAGGCTCTGCGCCAGTGGGTAGTTTTCGAACACCAGCAGGCTGTCGAACAATGCCTCGCCATTGCGCCCAGCCGCCGCCTGAATGGCATACAACGGCAGGAATTCGTACTCACGCAGGCGCAGGTTCAGCGCCTGTATCTCGCGCACCCAGTCAGCAACCGTGAGCTGCCCTCGCGGCTCGGCCGCCACCGGCAAAGTGTTGATGAACAGGCCCAACTGCTGCTCGATCCCCGGCAACTCGGCTGGGCGCCCGGACACCGTGGCACCGAAGCACGCCCGGCGCTGGCCGGTACGGCGCTGCAGCAGCAGCGCCCAGGCAGCCTGCAGCACGCTGTTGAGGGTCACCTGCTGAGCCTGTGCGAAGCGTTTGAGGCCCTGGCTCAGTGCCTGGCCCAGCTCGAGCACGACCGCGCCCTGCCCCGACTGGCTGGCAACATGGCCGGTGCCGAGCAGCGATGGGCCGTCCAGATCCCGCAGTTGGGCTTTCCAGAATGCCTCGGCAGCTGCACGGTCCTGCTGCTGCAACCAACCGAGGTAGTCGCTGCGCGGTGCCTGCAACGGCGCCGCAGGTTGCCCGGCGTATGCCTGCATCACGGCCGCGAACAGCAGCGAATTGCTCCAGCCGTCCATGAGAATGTGGTGGCTGGTGTAGATCAGGTGATGGCGCTGCGGCCCTGTGCGCACCAGCACCAGGCGCAGCAGCGGCGCTTGGCCAAGGTCGAAAGCGCGCAGCGTTTCGGCTTGCGCCAGCGCTTGCAGGCGCGCTTCGATATCAGCCTCGCCAACCCAGTCGAAACGCTGCACCGGCAGCTCGACATGGCGCAATACCACTTGGCGTGGTGCTTCCAGGCCCTGCTCCCAGACAAACCCGGCGCGCAATGCCTCGTGCTGGTCCAGCGCCTGCTGCCAAGCCTGGATGAACCGTCCCGGGTCCAGGTCGTCGAGGTCCAGGCGCAGGCGGTTGACATAGCTGCTGGGCTGGCCGTCGTACAGGCTATGGAACAACATGCCTTCCTGCATCGGCGCCAACGGGTAGATCTGCGCGACCTGTCGCAGGTCGACCGGCAGGGCATCGAGCTGGGCCTGGCTCAAGCCTGCCAGTGGGAAGTCGGCCGGTGTGGCACCGCCAGCCTGCTCGTCCAGGCAATGGCTGACCAGGGCACTGAGTTCACGCGCATAGTCACCTGCCAGCGCACTGATCTCAGGTTCGTCGAACATCGCCTGGCTGAAGGCGAAGCCAAGCTCCAGTTCACCGCCCAGCACCTGGCCATTGACGCTCAGCCAGTTGCCGAGTGGGGCATCGGCTGCCTGGGTAGGGCCGACGCTTTCCAGCGCAGGTGCGAAAAGCCGCTTCTCACCGAAGGCCTGGTCGAACTGGCCGAGGTAGTTGAAAGTCACCCGCGCTTGCGGCAACGCTTGCAACGCCGCCTGCTGCGCCTGGCTGCCAAGGTAACGCAGCACGCCATAACCCATCCCGCGCTCAGGCACGCCGCGCAACTGCTCCTTGATGCGTTTGAGCGAGCCTGCCAGGTCATCGGTCGGGGTCAGTGCAACCGGGAACAACGTGGTGAACCAGCCTACGCAGCGGCTCAGGTCAACGTCGTCGAACAGGTCCTCGCGGCCATGGCCCTCCAACTGTACCAACGCACTAGGCTGCCCAGTCCACCGGCACAACACTCGCGCCAGCGCGGTGAGCAGCAGGTCGTTGACCTGCGTGCGATAGGCAGCCGGCGCCTGTTGCAGCAACTGCTCGGTGGTGTGGGCCGGCAACCGGCAGTGCACGGTACGCGCGTCACGCACTTGCAGCTTGGCGTCGCAACGGGCAGCAGGCAGTTCGCCACTTAGCCCCTCAAGGCTGGCTTGCCAGTAGGCCAGTGCTTGAGCAACGGCAGGCGCCTGGGCCCAGCTTGCCAGGCGCTCGGCCCAGGCCTTGAAGGCGCTGCCCTTTTCCGCCAGCGACGGTGCTCGCCCGGCCAGCAGGGCGTTGCAGACGTGCTCCAGGTCTTCCAGCAGCACCCGCCAGGAAACACCGTCCACAACCAGGTGGTGGATGACCAGCAGCAGGCGCTGGCCCCCTTCCTCAAGGTCACACAGCACGGCGCGCAGCAGTGGCCCTCGGGCCAGGTCGAGACTGCCCTGGGCTTGTTCGGCGATGGCCTGCAACTGCTCGGCATCGGCCACCTGGCGATGCCAAAGCAGCCCGCCAGGCACGTGAGTTCGGTGTTCGGCGCGCCAACTGCCGTCCACATTGCTGAACGCCAGGCGCAGGGCATCATGCTGAGCGATCAGCAGCGCCAGCGCCTGCTCGACGATGTTCGCCGGCAACGCCTGGCGCGGTTGCAGCATGACGGCCTGGTTATAGTGCGCGGGCTGGCGCATAGACATTTCAAAGAAACGCGCCTGCACCGGCAGCAACGGCATGCTGCCGCTGACCTGAGCTGCAGCGGCTGGCTTGGCCACTGCATCGACCAGCTTGGCAACCTGGGCCAACTCAACGATGGTCTGTTTCTCGAACAGCTGGCGCGGGCTGAGCTTGATGCCCTGACGCTTGGCCCGGGCGATGATCTGCAAGCTAAGGATGGAGTCGCCGCCGAGCTCGAAGAAGTTGTCTTCAACGCTGATATCGTCACGCTTGAGCACCGCTTGCCAGATGGCCAGTAGCTGCTCCTCCAGCGCGCTGCCAGGGGAAACCTGCCGTTTGAGCGGCGCCAGCGGCGGCGGCAGTGCGCGGCGGTCGAGCTTGCCATTGGCGGTCAGCGGCAGGCGCTCGAGCAACAGCAGATGGGCCGGCACCAGGTAGTCGGGCAGCAGTGCCTGCAACTGCTCGCGCAGGGTCTGGACCTTCAGCGCAGGGTTGCTTGGCACGCACCAGGCAACCAACTGCAATTGCGTAGGTTCATCCCCTTGCGGCAGCGCCAGCACCACGGCGTCATGCACCCCGGCCAGGCCGCGCAGCACACGGGCGACCTCCCCCGGCTCCACACGATAGCCACGGATCTTCACCTGGTCGTCAGCACGCCCGATGAAATGCAGCAAACCTGCATCATCACGCTGCACACGGTCGCCACTGCGGTACAGGCGCGCGCCCGGTGCGCCGAATGGGTCAGGCACGAAACGTTCGGCGGTCAGTGCTGCCTGGCCGAGATAGCCATGGGCCAGGCTCTGGCCGCCAATGTACAGTTCACCGGCCACCCGCGCTGGCGACTCATTGAGCACATCGTCGAGCACCCACACGCGGGCACCGGGCAGCGCTGTGCCCAGGGGTACCGCGTGTTGAGCTTCACCGTGCAGCTCATGGGTCAGCACACCAACCGTTGTTTCGCTGGGGCCATAGTGGTTGATGAAGCGGCAATGGGGCTTGAGCGCCCGCACGTGCTGGTACAGCGCAGGTGAGCAGGCCTCGCCGCCCACGATAAGGGCATGCTCAGGTAGAACCTGCGCGGGGTTGGCGGCCTGCAACAAGCCGTTCAGGTGGCTAGGGACGATCTTCAGCACGCCGATGCGCTGCTCAGCCATGTAGGCAGCGAAGGCATCAGGATCCAAGCCCAAGGCTTGCGGCAACACATGCAGGGTACGCCCAGAGCACAGGGCACCGAACAGCACTGTGTGGCCAAGGTCGGCAGCAATGGTCGAGGCCAGCGCCATGCTGGCATCTGCCGCCAGGTCCAGCCGGTGCAACAGGCCATCGACGTAGCTGGCCAGCGCACCATGGCTGACCAGCACACCCTTGGGCTGGCCGGTGGAGCCCGAGGTATGGATTACATAGGCCGGCGCGGCTTCCAAGATATGGCTCGATGGCGCGTGATCCGGCAGCGAGGCCCAGCACTGTGGTGCGTAAACCTGCACCTGGCATCCTGCTTCGGCCAACACCTGCTGGCGGGCTTCATTCGCCTCGCACAGCAGCACCGCCGCCCCGCTGCGTTGCAGCATGCCCTGCAAGCGCTCGGTGGGCGCCTTGGTGTCCAGCGGCATGTACACGCCGCCTGCCTTTAGAGTACCCAGCAGGCACACTAGCCAGTCCAGCGAGCGGTCCATCAACAAGGCGACCGGCGCACCGCTGACCACGCCCAGCCTGCGCAAGTGCTGCGCCAGGCGATTGGCCTGCTTGTCCAGTTCGCCATGGCTGAGCCGCTGCCCGGCAAAAACTGCGGCCAGGCCGTTGGGCTGGCGGCGCACTTGCTCGTCCCAGCGTTGCAGCACCAAAGCCGGCTGCGCACCCTGGCTGATGGACTGGGCGACAGGCGCCTTGACCAAGCTGTGCAGCGGCGCATCTGGCGCGTCCAGCAGCGTCTGGAACAGCCCGCGCAACACCTCGATGAAACCCTCGATGCTGGCGCGTTGGTACAGGTCGCTGGCATAGGTCATCTCGCCCTGTATCAGGCTACCGTCGTCGGTGATGTCCAACGCGAGGTCGAAGTGGGTGCCCTCTTTGCGCAGCGGGTACTCGCAGACGTTAAGCCCTGGCAGCTGCAGCGCGGTCTGTTTCTGCACGCCGACGTTCTGGTTGAACTTGGCCTGGAACAAAGGGTTGTGGCCAAGGCTGCGCTGCGGCGCGAGCACTTCCACCAGTTGTTCGAACGGCAACTCCTGGTTGGCCTGGGCAGCGAAGGTCGCTTCGCGCACCCGCACCAGCATTTCACTGAAAGACAGGCGCTCATCGACAACACAGCGCAGCACCTGGGTGTTGACGAAGAAACCGATCAGGCCTTCGACTTCTTCGCGCCCACGGTTGGCGTTGGGCACACCAATGCGAATATCGCGCTGGCCACTGTGGCGCGACAGGAACAGCGCATAGCCGGTCAACATGAGCATGAACAGGGTCACGCCCTGGGCCCGTGCAGCATCGCGCAGACGTTGCGACAAAGGCTGGCCAAAATCGAACTTCAGCGTCTGCCCTTGCAGGCTCTGCACCGGTGGGCGCGGGAAATCGGCAGCCACATCCAGCAGCGGGTGTTCATCACCCAATTGTTCGCACCAATGCTGCAACTGGCGCTCGCCCTCACCGGCTTCCAACCAACGGCGCTGCCACACGGCGTAGTCGGCATACTGCAGCGGCAGGGCTGGCAGGTGCTGGGCGCCACCCTGGTAGCACTGCACGAACTCGCGGACCATCACATCCATCGACCAACCGTCACTGACGATGTGGTGCATGCACACCACTAGCACCTGTTCATCCGCGCTCAGGCGCAACAGGCTGGCCCGCAACAGCGGCCCATTGAGCAGATCGAATGGGCGAGCGACCTCGTCCTGCACCACGCGCGCCAGCTCCGTTTCGTCAGCGTTGCCAAGATCGACCCGGCGCAGCGCCAGCGGCGCTGGCGGCAAAACCCGTTGCAGCGGCTGCTCGCCATCGACCTGGAACACCGTGCGCAGCGCTTCGTGGCGCTCGATCAGGGTGTCGAAAGCAGCTTGCAAGCGGCACTCGTCGAGCTCGCCACGCAGACGTAGGCCAGCGGCCATGTTATAGGCAGCGCTTTGCGGGTCCAGCTGCCAAAGGAACAGCAGGCGTTGCTGGGCATAGGACAGCGGTATCGCCTGCAGGCCATGGCGGCTGACTGGAATTGGCAGCAGGCCGAAGTCCTTGCCCTGCTGGCCAAGCTTGGTGAGGAACTGGCGGCGTTGTTCGAGCGGCATCGCGATAAACTTTTCAGCGATACGCAGCGTCGTGTTGCGGGTCATGCTCAAACCTCCTCCAGTGAATTGATGAACGCTTCCATTTCGGCCCAGTCCTCGTCGGCGGTGCCGCCCAGGGCCTTGAGCTCTTGCGCCAAAGCAGCCAGATGCGGGCGTTCGAACAGGCTGCGCATCGGTAGCGCGACACCCAGTTCGGACTTGATGCGAGCGATGACTTGGGCTGCCAGCAGCGAGTGCCCACCTAAGTCGAAGAAGCTGTCGTCCAGGCCCACGCGGGGGACCTGCAGCACGTCCATCCAGATCGCCGCCAGCTGTTGCTCCTGCTCGCTGCTCGGCGCCCGGAAGCTGGCCTGCACATGGCTTGGGTCGGGTTCTGGCAGGGCTTTGCGGTCAAGCTTGCCGCTGGGCGTCAGGGGCAGCTTTGCCAGCAGCACCAGGTGCGATGGCACCATGTAGTCGGGTAACGTCGCGCGCAGGGCCTGGCGAATCGCCTGGCGCTGCGCGTCTGGGCCGATGCCATCAGCCTGGGTGGCCACATAGGCCACCAGTTGTCGCCCGCCCGCCATGTCCAAGGCCAGCACAGCCGCTTCGCGCACGCCAGCGCATTGCTGCAGGCGCATTTCGATTTCGCCCAGCTCGATCCGGAAGCCACGCACTTTGACCTGATGGTCGACACGGCCGATGTATTCGATGTCACCCTGCGCATTGAAACGGGCGCGATCACCCGTGCGGTACAAGCGCTCACCGGGCGATGCGGGGTCGGGCAAAAAGCGCTCGGCGCTGAGGCCGGCCTGGCCGTGATAGCCTCGCGCCAGGCCCGGCCCGCCGATGTACAGCTCACCGATGACACCAATCGGCACCGGCTGCAGCTCGCCATCGAGGATCACCAGACGGCGGCCGGCCAAGCCCTTGCCAATGGGGATACCCCGCCAGGACACATCCTGCGACATGAGATCTGTGCAGTCGTGAATGCTCGAAACCACCGTAGCCTCGGTCGGCCCGTAGGTGTTGAGCAGACGCACACCGCCGAGCCCGGCACGGCGCCACAGGTCAAGGCCGTCGACCGACATGGCCTCGCCACCCACATGCACCTGACGCAGCGCAGCGAAGGCATGCGGTGCGTTACGGGCGTAATCCTGCACCAGCATGTGCCAGTAGGCGGCGGGCAGGTCCGCCACGGTAATGCCGTGGGTTTGCACGGCTTGCAAGAAGCTGGCGCTGTCCCAGAGCTGGCTATCGCGCAGCACCACGCAGGCGCCGGCACACAGCGGCGGGTAGAACTGCTCTACGAAGCCGTCGAAGCTGCAGGTGGCAAACTGCAGTACGCGATCCTCGGCGCTCAGGCGCGAATAATCGCAGGCCAGTTCGCAGAACTCGGCCAGCGCACCGTGGCTGATGGCAACGCCTTTGGGGCGCCCAGTGGAGCCAGAGGTGTAAATCACATAGGCCAGGTTGCCAGGCTGCAGCGATAGCTCGGGGGCACAGGCAGGCTGCGTGCTGAGCTGGTGTTGAGCGTGATCCAGGCACAGTACTTCGATCCCCTCTGCCGGGGGCAACTGGCTGTAGAGGTTCGATTGAGTCAGCAATAGGCGCAGGCCGCTGTCGGCGAACACCTGGGCGATACGTTCGCTGGGCGCTTGCGGGTCCAGAGGCACATAGGCACCGCCTGCCTTGAGCACCGCCAGCAGGGCTACCCCCATATCCAGCGAGCGCTGCAGCGCAACACCAACCAGCACCTCAGGGCCGACACCCGATTGCACCAGGCGCTGAGCCAATTGATTGCTGCGCAGCTCAAGCTCGGCGTAACTCAGGCAGGCGCCCTGCCCTTGGCCAGCCAGCACCAGTGCCACAGCCTGCGGCGTGCGTGCCGCCTGCGCCTGAAAACGTTGGTGAGCCAGGGCCGACGCTTGCGGTGCAGGTGCGCGCAGCGCCCACTGCTGCAACTGGCGAGCCTCAGGCACAGCGAGCATTGGCAGCTGGCCGATACCGCTTTGTGGGTCGGCCAGCACGCTACGCAGCAGATTGCACCAGTGCCCGGCCATATGCTTGATGGTCGCAGCATCGAACAGATCGGTAGCGTAGGTGAACGCCGCCAGCAAGCGCTCGCCTTCCTCGCGGGTTTCCAGCATCAAATCGCTGGCTGCGGCATGGCTGCGGGCCTCGGCCATGCTTTGCTCGGCCTGCAGGTGCGCAAGCTGCAAGCCGCAAGCCAAGCGCATCCCTTGGATATCGGTGACCATCGGCTGATGGTTGTACATCACTTGGAACAAGGCGTTGTGGCTCTGGCTGCGATTGGCCGGCAGCGCTTCGAGCAGCGCATCGAATGGCAACTCCTGATGGGCCTGGGCGTCCAGCGTGGTCTGACGCAGCGCCTGCAACAACTGCGCGAAAGTCTGGCGGCCATCGAGCTGGCTACGCAGCACTTGGGTATTGACGAAAAAGCCGATCAACCCCTCCACTTCAGCGCGGTTGCGGTTGGCGATCAGGCCGCCGACGCGGATATCGCCCTGGCCGCTGTAGCGATACAACAGGGCCTTGAAGGCCGCCAACAGCACCACGAACAAGGTCACACCCTGGCGCTGGGCCAGTGCCTTGAGGCCATTGCGCAGTTCTTGATCGATAGCGAACTCCAGGCGCGCGCCTGCGTGGCTCGGCTGGGCTGGGCGCGGTCGATCGCTGGGCAACTCGAGCGGCTCATGCTCATCGCCCAGTTGTGCCTGCCAATACTCGAGCTGACGCGCCTGCTCACCGGCCTCCATCCAGCTGCGTTGCCACAAGGCATAGTCGCGGTACTGCACGGCAAGCGCCGGTAACTGGGCCTGGTGGCCGGCACTGCGGGCATCCAGGCAGCGCATGAGCTCTTCGATAAGGATATTCATCGACCAACCGTCGGCGATGATGTGATGCAGGGTCAGCAGCAACACATGCTCATCGCCAGCCAGTTGCAGCAGCGCTATGCGCAGCAGCGGGCCCTGCTGCAGGTCGAACGGCTGGCCGGCTTCGCGAGCGACCTCTTCACGGGTGCGCTGCTGGCGAAGGTCCACGGTCAAGGCAGATAGATCGACATGGCGAAGCTTGATCTGGGCACCGTCACCGACACGCTGCCATGCCTGCCCGTCGATTTCCTCGAACGTGGTACGCAGGCACTCGTGGCGCTGAACCAGGTCAGCGAAAGCCAGCTCCAGGGCCTGACGATTCAGGTTACCCAACAGACGCACCGCCCCCGGCAAATTGTAAGCGGCGCTGTCTGGCTGCAATTGCCAGAGAAACCACATGCGCTGTTGGGCATAGGAAAGCTGGTCGCGGCTGGCAAGCGCGCTGCAGTCCGGGATCGGATATTGCGCGAAGTCGACCTGCTCGTTGCGCAGGGCTGCGTAGAAGACACGGCGTTTGTCCAGCGGCAGTTCGATGAAGCGGCGCGCCAGCTTATGGGATTGATCGAGGGTGCTCATAGGTCGTCCGAACCGGTGAAGGGAGCCGCCCTGGGCTCCGCGATACCTGTTGAACGAATGATTCCGGCTCGCATTTAGGCACGGGCTGCAAAACCTGTCCGGCCTATCATTGTTGCGCGCCGGTACGCGGCAGGACGTACCGGCGCTCGCTGCCAACGGCTTGCAGGTTCAGCCCGCGCCGTGGCCTTCGGCCATGGCCACGATGACCTTGCGGGTGCCGGTAAAGGTACTGCGCGCGTGTGCGGCCAGCATGTTGTCGAGCATCAGCACATCACCTTCCTGCCAAGCAAAGGCTACGGTGCATTCATCCAGCACACCGCGCACTTCGTCGAGGATCGAATCTTCGATGACGGTGCCATCGCCGTAATAGACATTGCGCGGCAGGTCTTGCTCGTCGACGATTTCCAGCAAGCTCTGGCGTACTTCCAAGGGCAGGTTCGACACATGGAACAGGTGCGCTTGGTTGAACCACACATCTTCACCGGTACGTGGGTGGCGGGCTACAGCCTGGCAGATCTGCCGGGTACGCAGCTCGCCGTCGTCCTTCCATTCGCAGCTGATTGCATGGCGCCGACAGTACGCCTCGACCACTGCCGGGTCATCACTGTTGAACACCTGCTCCCAGGGTACATCCAGGCCGTTACCAAAATTACGCACGTACATCAGCCCATGACGGTTGAAACGCTCGTGAATACGCGGGTCGATGCGCCGAAATACCTCGCGACTGTCAGCGATCGGCGTTTCGCCTCCGCTCTGGGCGGCAACCATGCTGTAGAACCAGATCTTCATCGGCCATTCGCGGGTGTAGGCCTGCTCGTTGTGCAGTGGGATCTTCTGGTGCGGCGGGTATTCGGTGGAGGTGTACACGCCCTGTGTGACGTTGCTGCGCGGCGTAGAGCCAAACTCGTAGTTCAGCAGCGGGTGACCGAAGCCGGCGGCGAAGCTGCGAAAAGCCTCGGCACCGCCCACCTGGAACCCTCGGAACAGGATGCCTCCAACATCGAGCAAGTGGCGGTCGACCAACTCGCGGATCGGCTCAAGCGCCTCGTTCAGGTCAAGGCCTGCATGGGGGGCTTCGACCAGCAGCGGCAGGCTGCGCTGGCCAGGCTGCAATGGCCGAGCAATCAACTCGAGCAGCGCGCTCATGGCTTACCCCTCGCGCAGGCGGGCCGCAACGAACTTAGCGGTAATGGATTGGCAACAGGCAGCAGCTGGCTGGCCTTGGAGCAGGTGGCGGCAAGCATCTTTCGACCCTCGATGAAATGACAGCAAGCGCCGATACGCGCGCAGCGTGCGTCGGCCTTGTGTAAAGAAAACGAGAGGCGAAGGTCGGGATTTAGCAGGCATGGGCAACCGAGCAGAGGGCTGACTTATATAGCCCAAACTCGGCCTGGCAAGGGGGATATCGCCTAGGGGGATTTCTGGAGAGTCGGTGGGAGATGAAGCGAGTGCGCGGTGATTCGTCCCCTGCAGGAATCGAACCTGCACTTAGCCCTTAGGAGGGGCTCGTTCTATCCATTAAACTAAGGAGACATCGCGGGAGTAAGAACGAATGATTCTATAGAAAGGCATCCGTTCGTTCAACCGGAGCCTGCGCACGACCGTGTAGCCGTCGCCAGACGGCCAGCATGTTAGCCAGCACGCTAACTTCTGTCATGCTGCAATCGCTCATCACCCTGTAGGTTTTTTCCGGGCCCCTCAGGTATTAAGTGTTCCCTACGTAGCAGCTCAAGTAACGCCACGACTGCAGTCGACAGTTGGCCGGAGTTATCAATATGATGGACACCCTGCCCTGCTTCTAGCTGCAGCTCGACACTGCGGGCCAAGCGCTGATCGACCTGCTCCAAAGTTTCCCTGCCGCGTGATAACAAGCGCTCACGCAGCACGCTGGGCTGAACGTCAATGCAAACTGCCAACAGGTTTGGGTAACGCTGGCGTGCGGATGGCAAATAGGCACGTGAACCATTGACCAGCACCGAGCACCCTTGCGCCAACCATTGACCCACCTCATTTGGAATACCGTACGACAGGCCGTTGGCCCGCCAATGCATGGCCAACGCGCCCTCGTTGCGCAGTTGCGCAAATTGTTCCTCACTCACGCTTTGAGCAGCCTCACCACTGGCCTCGGCCGAGCGAGTAATGACTCGGCGAGCGACCTTGATACCCGCGTCGCTCAGTTGCATACGAGAAGCATTGATCAGTGAATCTTTTCCCGATCCTGAGGGTCCTATCAAATAGATCAGCCGCGCTGGTGCGCTCTTTATGACGCTTGCGTCATGTTGCATAGCCACTATGCTCTATGGAAGGAAACCTTCGTATTCTAGGGGTTTTCTTGATGTTTTGCCGCGTTTTACAGGTTTTTGACGGCAAAAGACTGACGGCGTAGCGGGCTGGTTAATGTGAAACTTTTCAAACCAGTACTCATTTCTGATAATTGGTACTGGCAAAAAGCCTTCACCCGGCTCACTATTTGTCACAGAATTGACGCCAAGGAAACGGCGACCATGAGGCAAGATGACCATCCAAATTCACGTGCGGGTTGAACATTTTGTCGTCGCCACGGTCGTATCTCCCACTCCGTGCGGCCAATTTGAGAACCGCTTCCCCTGAACCAGTAAAATCCGGTCAATTTATATGCGCCCAATGAAACAGGCTATTTATTCGAGCCGCACCGCTGACAAGTTCGTCGTCCGCCTGCCAGACGGAATGCGTGAGCGCATTGCCGAGGTAGCGCGCAACCACCACCGCAGCATGAACTCCGAAATCATCGCGCGCCTGGAGCAGAGCCTTATCCAGGAAGGCGCGCTGGGCGATGAGCTGAGCATGCGCATGGATAGCCCAGAGCTGTCGCTTCACGAGCGAGAGCTGCTGCAACGCTTCCGCCAGCTGTCCCACCGACAGCAGAATGCGCTGGTAGCGCTGATCGCCCACGATGTGGAGATGGCCGCCGACGCCTCCTGAGTACTGACCAATATACGCGTGCCTGGCTAGCCAGGTAAAAGGCTCTGAAAAAAACGCCCGATGCTGCTGTCATCGGGCGTTTTATTTTGTGCATTGAATACACAAATACCGTCTCAAGGGCGCAAGCCATCTGGAAGATTGCACGGGCAACCAAGCTTACTTTCAGGAGATATGACATGCTCAATTTGCA
>NZ_JBJJLN010000080.1:0-12530 GCF_046230725.1 Pseudomonas sp. KCJK9000
ATGAGAAAGGCTACGGCTTCATCACCCCTCAGTCGGGCGATGACCTGTTCGTGCACTTCAAAGCCATCCAAGCTGACGGCTTCAAAACCCTGAAAGAAGGCCAGGCTGTTACTTTCGTCGCTACCCGCGGCCAGAAAGGCATGCAGGCTGAAGAAGTTCAGATCGCCTAAGTCGATCTAAGCTTTCTAGCTTTCAAAAAACCCGCCTTCTGGCGGGTTTTTTTATGCCTGACTGCTAATCAGCGCCCGTGCCGTACCCCGCGTCGCTTGGTTCGCGGCTGAACTCACGCCGCAATTACGGCACATGGTTTGGGGTGAGCTGCAACCTTCGAGCTCACCCGCAAATGCATACGCTATCTTCAATCTTCGCTGATGGTGATGCTCGGCATTGCCGGTGCGGCCGCTTCCTGCAGCACGATCCGTGCGCCTACCTGGCGCGCCAGCTCTTGATAGACCATGGCAATCTGGCTTTCCGGCTCGGCGATCGCGGTCGGTTTGCCGCTGTCGGCCTGCTCGCGGATCAGCATCGACAGAGGCAACGAGGCCAGCAGGTCGACACCATACTGCGCCGCCAGCTTTTCACCGCCGCCCTCGCCGAACAAATGCTCGGCATGGCCGCAGTTCGAACAGATGTGCACGGCCATGTTCTCCACCACGCCCAGCACCGGGATGTTGACCTTGCGGAACATTTCCACACCCTTCTTGGCATCCAGCAGCGCCAGGTCTTGCGGTGTGGTGACGATCACCGAGCCTGCCACCGGCACTTTCTGCGCCAAGGTCAGCTGGATATCGCCAGTACCCGGCGGCATGTCGATGACCAGATAATCCAGATCGTCCCAAGCGGTCTGAGTCACCAATTGCAACAGCGCACCCGATACCATCGGCCCACGCCAGACCATCGGGGTGTTGTCATCAGTGAGAAACGCCATGGACATCACTTCCACGCCATGGGCCTTGATCGGCACGAACCATTTCTGCTCGCGGATCTGCGGGCGGGTGCCTTCGGGAATGCCAAACATCACGCCCTGGCTGGGGCCGTAGATGTCGGCATCGAGAATGCCCACGCGGGCCCCCTCACGGGCCAGGGCCAGCGCCAGATTGGCCGCGGTGGTCGACTTGCCGACACCACCCTTGCCCGAGGCCACGGCAATGATGTTCTTGACGTTGGCCATGGCCGGGACTTGCGCCTGAGCCTTGTGCGTGGCGATCTGACAGTCGATCGACACCTGTGCAGCACTGACCCCATCGAGGTTTTCGATGGCGGTCTGCAGCACCTGGGCCCAGCCATTTTTGAACAGGCCCGCAGCATACCCCAGTTGCAGTTGCACAGTGACCTGTCCGGCCTGGATGTCGATCGCGCGCACGCAACCGGCGCTGACTGGGTCCTGGTTCAGGTAAGGGTCGGTGTACTGGCGAAGCACGCCTTCGACGGCGGCACGGGTGACGGCACTCATGGACACTCCCATTGGCAAACTGAGTACGAAACAGGCGCCTATCCTAACCCGTCAATCGTCAGCAGATGCGCGCTTGGGGTGAAATATCTTTGCTGGGCCTTTATAGTGGCCGATCACCCTCATCTTTACCTGAGCCAGATAAGTAGCCGAGCCACCATGTCCGAGCCACGCCAGATTCTCGTCACCAGCGCCCTGCCCTATGCCAATGGATCCATCCACCTTGGCCATATGCTGGAATACATCCAGACGGACATGTGGGTGCGCTTCCAGAAGCTGCGCGGCAACCAGTGCATCTACGTTTGTGCCGACGATGCCCACGGCTCGGCCATCATGCTGCGCGCAGAAAAGGAAGGCATCACCCCGGAACAGCTGATCGCCAACGTCCAGGCCGAACACAGCAGCGACTTCGCCGACTTCCTGGTGGACTTCGACAACTTCCATTCGACCCACAGTGACGAAAACCGCGAACTGTCGGAGCTCATATACACGCGCCTGCGCGACGCCGGGCATATCGCTACCCGTTCGGTGACTCAGTACTTCGACCCAGAGAAGGGCATGTTCCTCGCCGACCGCTTCATCAAGGGCACTTGCCCGAAGTGCGCCGCTGAAGACCAGTACGGCGACAACTGCGAAAAATGCGGCGCCACCTACGCCCCAACCGAACTGAAGAACCCCAAGTCGGCCATTTCCGGTGCCACTCCGGTGCTGCGTGATTCCCAGCACTTCTTCTTCAAGCTGCCGGATTTCCAGGCCATGCTGCAGCAATGGACCCGTAGCGGCACGCTTCAGGACGCAGTCGCCAACAAGCTGGCCGAATGGCTGGATGCCGGCCTGCAAGAGTGGGACATTTCCCGTGATGCGCCTTACTTCGGTTTCGAGATCCCAGGCGAGCCGGGCAAGTACTTCTACGTCTGGCTAGACGCACCGATCGGCTACATGGCCAGCTTCAAGAACCTGTGCGCACGTCGTCCGGAACTGGATTTCGATGCGTTCTGGAACGAAGGCTCGAAGGCCGAGCTGTACCATTTCATCGGCAAGGACATCGTCAACTTCCACGCCCTGTTCTGGCCGGCCATGCTCGAAGGCGCAGGCTTGCGCAAACCGACGGCGGTCAACGTACACGGGTACCTGACCGTCAACGGCGCGAAGATGTCCAAATCCCGCGGCACGTTCATCAAGGCACGCACCTACCTGGATCACCTGCAGCCGGAGTACCTGCGTTACTACTACGCCGCCAAGCTGGGCCGTGGTGTCGATGACCTTGACCTGAACCTCGAAGACTTCGTGCAGAAGGTCAATTCCGATCTGGTCGGCAAGGTTGTCAATATCGCCAGCCGCTGCGCAGGCTTCATTCACAAGGGCAATGCCGGCGTGATGGTTGCAGGCGATGCAGCGCCGGAGTTGACCGAGGCCTTCCTCGCCGCTGCTCCATTGATCGCCGAGGCCTACGAGGGCCGCGACTTCGGCCGTGCCATGCGCGAAATCATGGCCCTGGCCGACCGCGCCAATGCCTGGATCGCCGACAAGGCGCCTTGGTCGCTGGCCAAGCAGGAAGGCAAGCAGGAAGAGGTCCAGGCCATTTGCGCTCAGGGCATCAACCTGTTCCGCCAGTTGGTGATCTTCCTCAAGCCGGTGTTGCCGCTGCTCGCCGCTGATGCCGAGGCATTCCTCAACGTAGCGCCACTGACCTGGAACGACCATCAGTCGCGCCTGGAAAACCACCAGCTGAACCCGTTCAAGGCACTGATGAGCCGTATCGAACCGGCCAAGATCGAAGCCATGATCGCCGCCAGCAAGGAAGATCTGCTGGCCGCCGAAACACAGGCGCCAGTCGGCAATGGTGAACTGGCCAAAGACCCACTGTCGGCCGAGATCGAGTTCGACACCTTCGCCGCCGTCGATCTGCGCGTGGCGCTGATCGTCAAGGCGCAAGCCGTACCCGGTGCCGACAAACTGCTGCAGCTGACCCTGGACATCGGTGACGAGCAGCGCAATGTGTTCTCCGGCATCAAGTCGGCCTATCCAGACCCTTCCCAGCTTGAAGGCCGCCTGACCATGATGGTCGCCAACCTCAAACCGCGCAAAATGCGCTTTGGTGTGTCTGAGGGCATGGTCATGGCCGCAGGGCCTGGCGGTGAAGAGATCTACCTGCTCAGCCCTGACAGCGGCGCCAAGCCAGGTCAGCGCATCAAGTAACCTACCCTGCCCCGGCCTGATCGCCGGGGCAACTTCATCTGCGGCAGCCATGCCAGGCTTCACGGTGACCGGTGGCCAGCGGTGCGCCTGTACTACCGGGTTTCTGGGATGCCTGGCTCACAGCCCCGAGCAGCGCACGCCTGCAGCGCAATAAAGAGAGCCGTGAAGCCCAGCGGCCCCGCGGACGAAGATGCCGGTGCACAGGGCGCCGCAGACACGATCAAGGCCGCCCTCGAACGAATCAAGGCCAGCCAGACCGGCTTAGCCGCTACTAGACAACGTCATTACCAAGCAAAGTGATGACCACGCCTTGCCAGGTGCCGACAGATGCACCGCTGATGCTAGGTCAGCTGCTGGCCTAGTACACTTGGCAGCCGCCTAACTTCACCTGCCTTCAAGGAAAGCGTTGACCCCATGAATGCCGCCAAACGCCTGGAGATTTTTCGCAGGCTGCACGAAGACAACCCCGACCCCAAAACGGAACTTGCGTACAGCACCCCGTTCGAGCTTCTAGTTGCCGTGACGCTTTCGGCCCAGTCCACCGATGTTGGCGTCAACAAGGCCACTGCGCGCTTGTTCCCAGTTGCCAACACACCGCAAGCCATCCATGCGTTGGGAGTCGAGGGGCTGAGCGAATACATCAAGACCATCGGCCTTTACAACAGCAAAGCCAAGAATGTCATCGAGGCGTGCAGGTTGCTGATCGAGCGCCATGGCGGCGAAGTCCCACAAACCCGTGAAGCCCTGGAAGCGTTGCCGGGTGTGGGCCGCAAGACGGCCAACGTCGTGCTCAATACCGCCTTCCGCCAGCCAACCATGGCCGTGGACACCCATATTTTCCGGGTCAGCAATCGCACTGGCATCGCGCCGGGCAAGACGGTGCTCGAAGTGGAAAAGAAGCTGATCAAGTTCGTCCCCAAGGACTACCTACTCGACGCCCACCATTGGCTCATCCTGCATGGACGCTATGTCTGCCAGGCACGTAAGCCTCGCTGCGGGAGCTGCCGCATCGAAGACCTGTGCGAATACAAGCACAAGGCCTGCGACGATTGAGCCAATAGCAAAAAACCGGTGCAGCGATTGAAAAAATCTTTTTTACCAGGCTGCGCTTTCTCGCTATAAGGACGGCCAATGGCCCTTTGGCGTGGAGCGACTCATGAGTACAGATAAAGAAGAGCTGTCTATCGAAGATGACTTTGTCACTGCTGATGACGACGTAGAGCCTCAGGTGGAACCTGCCAAGACCAACCTGAGCAAGCGCCGTACCATCGACAACCTGCTCGAGGAGCGGCGCCTGCAGCGGCAACTGGCCGATTTCGACTACGACCTGTAATCCACACCAAGCCACTGTGTGGCGGGCGTGGCACATGCTGACTCAGTTCAGATCGTGGCGCCGGGCGAGTTCGATCAGGTCTACCAGCGACTGGGCGTTGAGCTTTAGCAGCAAGCGCGTCTTGTAGGTACTGACCGTCTTGTTGCTAAGGAACATGCTGTCGGCTATCTCCTTGTTCGACCGCCCCTTGGCAAGCTGCTGCAGCACCATCATTTCACGCGCCGACAAGCGCTCGACCATCTCCGCTTCGCTAGCCCCGCCCACCCGGCCGCGTGACTTGTGCAGCGCCTGGTTCGGGAAGTAGCTATATCCCGAGAGTACAGCCTTGATGGCACTGAGCAGCTCGGTGAGCTCTTGCTGCTTGCACACATAGCCCGAAGCTCCCGCCTGCATGCAGCGCATCGAGAAATGCCCAGGCGCCTGAGACGTCAGCACCAGCACACGGCTGCCAGGGCATGCAGCGGCCAGCCGGGCGATCACCTCCAGTCCATCGAGTTTGGGAATGCCGATATCGAGCACGACGACATCGGGATGGTGTTCGCGAGTGAGCTGCAGGGCCGCTATGCCGTTGTCGGTCTCTGCGACAACATCGTACCCATGCCGCTCCATCAGCATGCGCACTGCCAAGCGTATGACCGGATGATCATCCACGATAAGGACTTTATTCATGCGATATCCATTATTCGTTATTTGCTTTGACGACAGCCTCACCATAACCGAGCCGGACACTCAAAGGCGCGCACAATCTCCGCACAAATAGCCGAATAGATGAACCTTACATCTGTTTCGGAATTTTCCTACAAGAAAAAATTTACAGCCCCCAGGGATAGTACTTACAAGCAAGCAGATCAAACCCTCAGTCAGTCACACAGTGATGACTCGACTGAGATTTTGTTCACACGGAAATACTCCAGAATTTGGCTGAGGCGATGAGTAGGTTATTGATAAGCAGAACCTGCAGGAGTCGAGGACATGACTGATAATCAACCTGTTGCGCCATTAACCTTAATTGCCATCTTCGCCGGCATCATTGAAGCTTCTGCATTGGCAACCCTGCCGTTTCTCAGCGAGAAAAGTCAGACTTATTACACTTGGTTCCTTGTAGGGTTTCCATTCTTTCTGACAGCGCTGTTCTTTTTAACCCTGAACTTCAACGCCAAATCGTTTTACATGCCTGATACAGCTGAACAGAAACATCCAGTCGAACCCGCGATGCATGTGGAAAGCCGCCACACGGTGACCATGATGTTCTCAGGCCCCGAGGCGCAGAAACTGATCCAGCAGCAGATCATGCAAGCCATTGCCCTGCCATCCAGGGATAACAGGCAGTGGCGCTTGTGCAATGTGGACTTGCAACAATGCGTAAATCTGTCGATCACGGCCTTGCCGCAGGAGGTGACCAGTGGCCGGGCGTAAGTGCTGATTCGCACTCAAAAAAAACCCCGGCCGAAGCCAGGGTTCATTTACCAGGTCAGCCCGGTGCTCAGAGCATCCCGCGGCCTTTGTTGGCAGCGATGCGCATGCGCAGCGCATTGAGCTTGATGAAGCCGGCAGCATCGGCCTGGTTGTAGGCGCCGCCATCTTCTTCGAAGGTCGCGATGTTGGCATCGAACAGCGAGTCGTCGGACTTGCGGCCAACTACGATGACGTTGCCCTTGTACAGCTTCAGGCGAACGACGCCATTCACGTTGACCTGCGAAGCGTCGATCATCTGCTGCAGCATCAGGCGTTCCGGGCTCCACCAGTAACCGGTGTAGATCAGGCTGGCGTACTTGGGCATCAGCTCGTCTTTCAGGTGAGCGACTTCGCGGTCCAGGGTGATCGACTCGATGGCACGGTGAGCCTTGAGCATGATGGTACCGCCAGGGGTTTCGTAGCAACCGCGGGACTTCATGCCCACGTAGCGGTTTTCCACGATATCCAGACGGCCAACACCGTTGGCGCCGCCAATACGGTTCAGCTCGGCGAGCACGGTGGCCGGGCTCATGTCGACGCCGTCGATGGCGACGATGTCACCGTTGCGGTAGGTCAGCTCCAGGTAGGTGGCCTGGTCTGGTGCGTTCTCTGGCGAGACGCTCCAGCGCCACATGTCCTCTTCGTGCTCGGTCCAGGTGTCTTCCAGAACGCCGCCTTCGTAGGAGATGTGCAGCAGGTTGGCGTCCATCGAGTAAGGCGACTTCTTCTTGCCGTGGCGCTCGATCGGAATGCCGTGCTTCTCGGCGTAGTCCATCAATTTCTCGCGGGACAGCAGGTCCCACTCACGCCAGGGCGCGATCACCTTGACACCTGGCTTCAGCGCGTAGGCACCCAGCTCGAAGCGAACCTGGTCGTTACCTTTGCCCGTAGCGCCGTGGGAAATGGCATCGGCGCCAGTTTCGTTGGCGATTTCGATCAGGCGCTTGGCGATCAGCGGGCGGGCGATGGAAGTACCCAGCAGGTACTCACCTTCATAGACAGTGTTGGCGCGGAACATCGGGAAGACGAAATCACGCACGAATTCTTCGCGCAGGTCGTCGATGTAGATCTCTTTGACGCCCATCGCCTGAGCTTTGGCGCGGGCCGGTTCGACCTCCTCGCCCTGACCCAGGTCAGCGGTGAAGGTCACCACTTCACAGTCGTAGGTATCCTGCAGCCACTTGAGAATCACCGAAGTATCAAGGCCGCCGGAATACGCCAGTACGACCTTTTTTACGTCCGCCATGCCATCACTCCACGGGGTTGTACGGAAAAGGCCCGATTCTACCGGCCTTGCCGGGAAATTTACAGTGGCGCGACAGCTTGTGACGACAAAGCGACAAGAACTGTCGGCCGCGCGACGTCTGCCGGTAACTCCCTTTTTACCCCTATAGGGCCTTGGCTTGCGGCGCAGGGGCAGTCCCCGGGGGAGCAGCTTGTTGGACAACGGCAGCAGCTGGCTTTTCCACGGGTGCTACTCGATCCAGTTCGATGCTGACCCGTCGATTGCGCGCCCGATTGGCTGGGCTGTTGTTCTTCACCAGTGGGTAGCGCTCGCCGTGAAAGCGCACGACGATCTGCTCTTCTGGTACCCCATGGGCCTTAAGGTAATCAGCCACCGCCAACGCTCGCCGCCGCGAGGTATCGCGGTTGGTCAGGCGATTGCCGCTGTTGTCGGAATGGCCATTGAGCTCGATGTGATTCACGCTTGGGTCGGCCTTGAGGTAATCGAGGATCACATCCAGCCGGGCGCGAGCGTCGGCACTGAGGTCGAACCCGCCGCCTGGGAAGCCGACCTGGGTCTGGCGTATCTGGTCGTAATTCATTGCCAACAACTTGCTGGTACACACTTGGTAGTCGCTGTAGGCCTTGACGAAGCTCACCGGCAACACTCGCACTTCCGTCGGGCGCCCACCCTCGCCGCTGTAGTTGCGCACCACCGTACTGCGGCCGTCAAGCAGGCCATTGATCAGGCGGCTGGCCTGGCTTTGCGACGAACTGAACAGCACTCCGCTGCGCGCCATGCGTACTGCGCCCAGATTGACGTCGCCACGGCCTGGTTGCCAAGGCGCCGCAGCAGCTAGCAGCGTGGCTGACCCTGCGCCCAGCACGTTGCTGGCTGAGCGCAGCTGGAATACCGGCTGCTCACCTGCCTTGCGCACGAACTCGCCACTGCCGAAGCCGTCGATCGGCTGGATCAGCCGGCATTCGAACTGGTCACCCTCGACCTTCCAGGCGACATTCTCGATGCGGGTCTGGAACGTCATGGCGCCGGCCGGCAGGCTGGCGACAAGGGTCAACAGGGCTAGGTAATGCTGGCGCACGGGCGGCTCCACAAATTCAGACGGCTCACAGGCAGGCTATCGGGCGCGTGCCGGAAAACTTGATAGCCGTGCTCGGGCCGGGGTTTTCCGGTAGCATTGGGGCCTGAGTTCGACCCGCCTGGAATCCCCAATGTCCGATCGCCTGACCCTCCTGCGTCCCGACGACTGGCACATCCATCTGCGCGATGGTGCCGTCCTGCCCCATACCGTTGGCGATGTGGCGCGTACTTTCGCCCGTGCCATCATCATGCCCAACCTGGTCCCGCCGGTGCGCAGTGCCGTAGAAGCCAGTGCCTACCGCGAGCGCATCCTTGCCGCCCGCCCGGCTGGCAGCCGCTTTGAACCGCTGATGGTGCTGTATCTCACCGACCGCACCAGCCCCGAGGACATCCGTGCGGCCAAGGCCAGCGGCATCGTGTACGCAGCCAAGCTGTACCCGGCTGGAGCCACGACTAACTCCGACTCGGGCGTGACCAGCATCGACAACATCTTCCCCGCTATCGAGGCGCTGGCAGAAGTGGGCATGCCGTTGCTGGTTCATGGTGAAGTGACGCGTAGCGAGATCGATGTATTCGACCGCGAGAAGCGCTTCATCGACGAGCACATGCGCCGCCTGGTCGAACGCTTCCCGACCCTCAAAGTAGTGTTCGAACACATCACCACCGGCGACGCCGCACAGTTCGTCAGCGAAGCACCTGCCAACGTCGGCGCGACCATCACCGCTCAGCACCTGCTGTACAACCGCAACCACATGCTGGTCGGCGGTATCCGCCCGCACTTCTACTGCCTGCCGATCCTCAAGCGCAATACCCACCAGGTAGCGCTGCTGGATGCGGCCACCAGTGGCAATCCCAAGTTCTTCCTCGGCACCGACTCGGCACCGCACGCCCGTCACGCCAAGGAAGCTGCCTGCGGTTGTGCCGGCTGCTACACAGCTTACGCGGCGATCGAGATGTACGCCGAGGCGTTCGAGCAGCGCAATGCGCTGGATAAACTGGAAGGCTTCGCCAGCCTGCACGGCCCGGCTTTCTATGGCCTGCCTGCAAACACCGATACCATCACCCTGGTCCGCGAAGAATGGACCGCTCCGGACAGCCTGCCATTTGGCGAGCAGACCGTAATCCCGCTGCGCGCTGGTGAAAAACTGCGCTGGCGCCTGCTGGAGGACAACGCGTGAGCGAAGACCTCTACGAAGACGATCAGGACAGCCAGGGCGGCAGCGGCTCGCGCCACCCCATGGCCGAACGCTTCCGCGGTTACCTACCGGTAGTAGTGGACGTCGAGACCGGCGGTTTCAACAGCGCAACCGACGCACTGCTGGAAATTGCCGCCGTGACCATCGGCATGGACGAAAAAGGCTTTCTGTTCCCTGAGCACACCTATTTCTATCGGGTAGAACCGTTCGAAGGGGCCAACATCGAGGCGGCTGCGCTGGAGTTCACCGGTATCAAGCTGGACCACCCGCTGCGCATGGCAGTGAGCGAGGAAAGCGCGCTCACCGACATCTTCCGCGGCGTGCGCAAAGCGCTGAAGGCCAATGGCTGCAAGCGAGCGATTCTGGTCGGCCACAACAGCAGCTTCGACCTGGGTTTTCTCAATGCAGCGGTAGCGCGCAACGATATCAAGCGCAACCCGTTCCATCCGTTTTCCAGCTTCGACACCGCAACCCTGGCTGGCCTGGCGTACGGCCAGACGGTACTTGCACGCGCTTGCCAGAGCGCCGACATCGACTTCGATGGTCGTGAAGCGCACTCGGCCCGTTACGACACCGAAAAGACTGCCGAACTGTTCTGCGGCATCGTCAACCGCTGGAAAGAACTGGGCGGCTGGCGCGACTTCAGCGACTAAGCCCGATTCCTGGAGCACTTTGCGAGGCCTAGCTGAATGCTAGGCTCAAAAAAACCGGCCACCAGGGCCTAGTACCAGTCAGTCAAGGTTTGATGCTTATCCACTGGGGCTGCAACGCAGCCCCAATTGGCTTGACAGTCAGGCACTAGCCAACGGGGCCGGTTTTCATACGCAGGGCAATTACAGCTTGCCAGCGTTCTCGCTCAGGTAAGCAGCAACGCCTTCTGGCGAAGCGGTCATACCCTGGTCGCCTTTTTTCCAGTTGGCAGGGCAGACTTCGCCGTGCTCTTCGTGGAACTGCAGGGCATCAACCAGGCGCAGCAGCTCGTCCATGTTGCGGCCCAGTGGCAGGTCGTTGACGATCTGCGAACGCACGACACCGTTGGTGTCGATCAGGAAGGCGCCACGGAACGCTACGCCGCCCTCGGACTCCACGTCGTAAGCCTTGCAGATTTCGTGGGTCATGTCGGCAGCCAGGGTGTACTTGACCGGGCCGATACCGCCGGCGTTCACCGAGGTGTTGCGCCATGCGTTATGGGTGAAGTGCGAGTCGATCGAAACACCGATCACTTCCACGTTGCGCGCCTGGAAATCAGGAATGCGGTTGTCCAGCGCGATCAGCTCGGACGGGCAGACGAAGGTGAAGTCCAGTGGGTAGAAGAACACCAGGCCGTACTTGCCCTTGATGGCCGAGGCCAGGTTGAAGCTGTCGACGATCTCGCCGTTGCCGAGCACGGCTGGGACGGTGAAGTCGGGGGCTTGTTTGCCAACGAGTACGCTCATTGTAATCTCCTGATGAGGGTGAAAAACCGTTTGCCGGGCCAAGGCAGGCCTGCCCGACATCCAACAAAGGCTGACCATCATACACGGCTTCCCGTGACAGGCCGAATGCAACCGTCGGTCGCTCAAGACAAGCGCCCTCCGAAAGTGCTTTGACAAGCATTCTCATTAACATTAAGCTCCAATCCATCGACTCAACCCCGCGATGGTCAGCCCTATGTATGTGTGTCTTTGTGTCGGCGTCACCGACGGACAGATCCGCGATGCGATCTATGAAGGATGCTGCAGTTACAAGGAAGTCCGAGCGGCGACCAACGTCGCCAGCCAATGTGGCAAATGCGCTTGCTTGGCCAAAGAGGTGGTTCGCGAGACCCTCACCGAGTTACAGGTGAGCCAGCACGCCGCCCTGCCCTACCCAGTGGAATTTTCTGCAGCCTGATATTACAGAATTCGAAGAACCGGACCCTGCGTCCGGTTTTTTTATGCCTGCATATCAATAAGTTAGCGATCCAACGCGGTTCACAAACATTCTTATTCCTATTAATTTTCATTTATTATTCAATCACTTAGGTTTGACAGCCTTGGGTAACGCGCTCAAACTTCACTGAATTGGCACATTTCCACAGGGCAGGAACCCGGCATGAAAGGCGACGTAAGCGTCATCCAGCATCTCAACAAGATCCTCGGAAACGAGCTGGTCGCGATCAACCAGTACTTCCTGCACGCACGCATGTACGAAGACTGGGGCCTGAACAAACTCGGCAAGCACGAGTACAAGGAATCCATCGATGAGATGAAGCACGCTGACAAACTGATCAAGCGTATTCTCTTCCTCGAAGGCATTCCTAACGTTCAGGATCTGGGCAAGCTACTGATCGGCGAGCACACCAAAGAGATGCTCGAATGCGATCTGAAAATCGAACAGAAAGGCCTCATCGATCTCAAAGCCGCCA
Source organism: Pseudomonas sp. KCJK9000 (assembly GCF_046230725.1). Taxonomy (NCBI): domain Bacteria; kingdom Pseudomonadati; phylum Pseudomonadota; class Gammaproteobacteria; order Pseudomonadales; family Pseudomonadaceae; genus Pseudomonas; species Pseudomonas sp. KCJK9000. The sequence goes on from NZ_JBJJLN010000080.1 coordinate 12,343, forward strand.
TTGCCCACTGCGAAACCGCGGGCGACTTCGGCTCCCGTGACATGCTGGAAGATATTCTCGAGTCCGAAGAAGAGCACATCGACTGGCTGGAAACCCAGCTCGGCCTGATCGACAAGATCGGCATCGAGAATTACCTGCAGTCGCAGATGGGTGAAGAGTCATAAAATTCGCCAGCCATAAAAAAACCC
>NZ_JBJJLN010000081.1:0-12390 GCF_046230725.1 Pseudomonas sp. KCJK9000
ACTGTGGGATACTATTCAGATAGATATACCTCATCTTGAGGGTGCCATGAGTCAATTGCCTGCCGAAATAACAGAAGGCTTAGTTCCAGCAAGCTATTTAAATACTGAAAGATTGATACTTGGCTTGATTCCAAAAATCTAGCCGTCGACCAGCTACTGGTTAATGTTAATAAACTGTTGAGGTTACCTAGCGTTCAAGCCGGCGAACTATGTTGCACGAAGTCCTTCAAGAGTCGAGCTATAAGTTCGATTGGAGTCAAAGTTTGCTCTATGCAGTGATGTCTGTAAATTCGGATTTCACTAATTCTAGAAATATGGCTGTTCAGGGTGATGTATTGTATGCCAGCCATCCATAGACTCACCTTCGGTCCGGTTTAATAGGCTGCAATTCGAGTAGGATTACTTAGATCCATATCTTGGATCATAGCTCTGGCTTAGCATATTAGTACAGTGTTAGGCCATACTTTTCATCCGTAAGGAAGTGTTTAGTTCTTAAGTTGATCCTCGTGCATGATCGTTTAGACCTGTAGTCGTCGTTCGGGATGGGCGGAAGCTCGCCACGCTCAACTTGTCCACGAACATATACCGCGTATTCAGCCAGAACCTGCTGATCAATCCGCCACGCATCATGAACCCCAAGCCCTTCTTCAGGCCGGCACCCATTTCCGGACCAATCTCATGCCAGCCTCAATATGTACGCCTCCCAATCCTCGCCCCACGTCATCCCGCCAAGAATGTTGAGTGTTATCAGGGATCAAGGCCCCTGCGACCTGTGGGGAATGTCCACTACGCGGAACTGGCGGCTCCTTACGACCAAGAGCAAGGGCATCTCATGATCTGGCCTCCTGAGCACCATTACCGGTGGGCGGGTGGAGGCTGCATTGGCTGACGAGACCAGTGCCGCGAGATCCTGAGCCAGGTGCAAGCAGCACTGCGATGACCGGGGCATGCCTGACTGTCAGTCAGGTGCAGTCCATTCCTAGGGCTGCGGCACCATCATCTACAGCGCTGTTGCTGGTGACATCGGCGTTTGTCACGCCGATTGTCACGAGGGGGAATGCCGCAAAGCCTTGTGCGATCAGGGCTGCAGCAGTGGTAGAAGTGCCCGTCTCTTTCCAGAAGAAAGAGACGGGCACAGGCTGGCGCAATATTCGGCCAAGCGGATAGGTTGCTGCAGGGCAGCGAGGTACGGTGTATCTGGCGCACGAGCGATATATGTGTAAGAGCATCCATCACATGGGTAGTGACCGGGCGAGCTGCCGGATGCGAATCGCCCTTGGTAAAAACCACCGCCAGAGCGGCGTGACCTTTAAGGTTCGGGTCACCTGGGTTGCTGTCATCGACAGCGCTTGCAACTCCCGGTCTACGCCTGTGGGCAATGTTCGTCAAGCAAAGCGATTTCAGGGGTTTAGCGCCTGTGGCTAGAACTATCTCCCGGTGGACATCTGTGGTTTTCCACAGACGTACGCTGTGCCAGCGGTTTTTTTTCTTAGGTATGGTCCTTTCAAACGGTGCGGCTTTGCAGCCCCGTTTGAAAGGACTCGCGCGGAGGAGCTTCATGCGGTGCTGTGGGTAACTTCACAGCGAGTTGAGGTGGTGGTGCGGCGGGTTACCCGGTCCTCTTGGCACTGCGAAGCCGCGTGACGTTCTCGCCCGTCTGCTTGGCAAACTCATGCGGCGTCACATGGTCCTCGCGGTTCGCCTCTATAAACCGGCTCCACCAGCTCATCATCATCCGGCGCTCTTCAAGGAACTCAGCCTTGTGGGTATAAGCGGCCCGTACGTTGTTGCGTTCCTTGTGGCTCATCTGTCGCTCGATAGCCGTCTCCGACCACAGCCCGGACTCGACCAGCGCACTGCACGCCATGGCTCGGAACCCGTGGCCGCAGATATCCACCTTGGTGTCGTAGCCCATCGTTCTGAGTGCGGCATTCACCGTGTTCTCGGACATCGGTTTCCACGGTTTGGCATCCCCCGCGAACACCAGGTCGAACTTGCCGGTGATCGCGTGGATCTGCTCAAGCAAGGCCATTGCCTGTGGCGATAAGGGTACAACGTGGATATCCCCGGCCATTTTTGTACCCCTTGTGGAAAAGGGTACTCCGTCCAGCGCCGGGCGGGTGTCGGGGATCTCCTAGATGCCACGCTTGAGGTCAAACTCGTTCCAACGGGCGAAGCGCAGTTCACTGGAGCGCACGAACACGTGCAGCGATAGCATCACCGTGAGGCGCGTGAGCGGGCGACCTTTGTAGCCGTCGATACGCGCCTGTAGCTCAGGCAACCGCGAAAAGGGTAGTGCGGGTCGATGTGTAACCCGTGGCGTTTTGATCGAGCCATCGAGATCGTGAGCCGGGTTCGCCGTGATCAGTCGCAGCCGTTTGGCTTCGCGCATGATGCTTTGCAGGTAGTTCTTGATCCTCAGCGCCAAGTCGATGGTGCCGCGCTTAGTCACAGCCTCCAGTGGCTGCATGAGGTCGTGGGTGTCCAACTCAACGATTGCCCTGGCACCTAACAATGGGAATACGTGAGTCTTCAACCGGCTGAGTACGGTCTTGGCGTGGCCCGGCGCCCACTTGGGCACCATCCCGGCATACCAATCGAGCGCAACGCTTTCGAAGGTACGGCCATTGATTACGGCTTGCACCTTGGCCTGCTGCTCGGATTGGATGGGGTCAATGCCGTTGGCGAGCTGCTGTTTGAGCTCGAAGCGCTTGTGGCGAGCGTCAGCCAGCCCGACCACCGGGTAATTGCCGAGTGAGGTCAGGCCCTCGCGACCATCGGGCTTCACGTACCTGAGCCGCCAGCCTTTGCGACCGTTGGGCTTCACGAGCAGGTAAAGGCCATCGCCGTCAAAAAGCTTGTACTCACGTTCGCGAGCCTTTGCAGTGCGGCAGGCGTTGTCGGTAAGGGAGCCGTTGTGCGAGCCATAAGGGTACTTTCCAATGTCGAATTGGTAGGTATCCTTAAAAGTACCCTTATTAGCGCTGGCTACCCTCGGAATCCGACGGAACGCCAAAACGAAAAAACCCGCCATAAGGCGGGTTTTTCGGGGGTTCCAGAGATTTTGAAAGCTTTCTATGGAACCTTGAATGGTGCCGGCACCAGGAATCGAACCCGGGACCTACTGATTACAAGTCAGTTGCTCTACCATCTGAGCTATACCGGCAATGGGGCGTCATTATAACGATCGTTTGGCGCCTGTAAACCACTTAGTTGCGATAAAGCGAAAATGACCTAAGTCACCGAGCTAAAAGGAGAAATTTCCTACCAGCCGCGGTGGATGGTATTGACGTTTGGCTCGCTCTTGCCGGGGTTGAAAATCAGCTTGTCGTTGTCGCAGCCACGCTTGCGGCAGGGGCTGTCGGTGCGCAGGGGCAGGCCGTAGTCACCGCCCAGTTGCATGCCGGGGGTGTTCCAGTCCAGGCTGCTGGCGGGGTGCTCGGCGGGGCTGTGGCTGCAGGCGCTCAAGGCCAGGGTCAGGGCCAGCAGGGCGAGGGGTTTGGCGTAGGTCACGATGGTGTAGTCCGTTAGTCCATGGTCGAATCCGGCGCAACGCCAGATGGTCGCAAGGCTGGCGGGCAGCGTGCGACTAGCTTTCAATATTTTGGGGGGCGGATCATACACCGGGAACGCGCCGTGTGGGGAACCTGCCTATCAATGACTGGGCTGATTTGTGAGGAAATTCCTAAGTTAAGACCAAATGCTTCAGGATTTTGAGGTTTGGGAATTATCCTACGCTGCTAGTCGAGCCTTCACTGTTGGCGGGAAGGTGGCCCAGGGATAACGTTTCCGGGTTACCAAATCCTGGTGACCGGGTGTGAGAAACCCGATAAGGAGTTACTGGCTAGCCAGTCTATGGCGGTTGTACACGGGCAGACTTCGGTCTGGCCGAGCTTTGTAGCTCCCTCGGTTTTCTCACCCCGTGTACGACCGCCACCTTAATTCGTGAGAAAAATTGATGTGGTGGTTCCTCTCATGGAGCTGCTTGCATGAAAAAGATCGTCCCCGATCCACCCCATCCGCTTGTCCAAACCCCGTATTTCTCTGTCCACAGCGACATCTCCCCCGAAGACGCCTTCGTCCACGGCATCGAACTCATGCGCGGTGTGGTCGAAACCATCGATGAACATTGCCGCCTCCACGCCGGTGAGCCAGGCTTGACCACGCTGGCCAACGCCGCTTCTGCCGTCGATTCGGCCTTGATACTGTTCCAGCACGCGCTGGCGACCTTGAGCGATGCAGGGGAGCAGCGCGATGAATGATGCCGAAACCGCCAAACCCATCCACACCGCCGGCATGGCGACGTTCCTGGAAGCGGGCAACCCGCCAATGAACCTACTGCGTGTGCAGCCGGGTATCCCGGTCGATCATGCTTACGAACATGTGTCGATCCTGCTGGGCTATATCAAGCACTTGGTTCGTGAAGGGGACATGGAGGATGACCACAAGCTGCTGGGCGCCTCGGATTATCTGCTGGGCATGGCCAAAGCGCTAATGAACGACATCGAGTTGGCCAAGCAAAAAGCACTCAGGTAGCCCACCAGGCCCGCTGCAACCCAGCGGGCTTTGCCTAATCGAATTTTGGTTTATGCACAAGAGGCATTACCGCCTTGCGCGAAACGCAGGCCGCTCGCCCTAACCACTGGTCTTTGCGCAAACGCCTGTTTTTGCTGGGCTTCAGCCGCGCCGCTGCATAAGCACAAGCCTTGAAATAGCGAAGTGATCCAACAGGTAATCACAAGCTTGTTCACAGAGTTATCCACAGGTTGTGCTGCGGCGATTGGTCACGTTCTGCCAGCAGCAGCAGGTTGCGCGGGGTCAGTGGATAGGCGCAGAAAGTCCCCAAGCGAACATCGTAGCCTTGCTCGCGCAAGTACAGCGCGCGGTCCAGCACCAGCCACAGTTCCAGTGGGCGACGGAACAGGTTGCGCAACCGCTCCAGGTTGCGCACCTCGGCCAGGCGTTGCCAGCCTGCGGCCTCCAGCGCGGCCCAGTCCGGGGTGGTGCTGATCGGCACCGCTCGCAGCGCCGCCAGCTCGCGGCAGTACTGCTCGAACGGCTTGGCCAACCAGGCCACCGGCAGCGATGGGGTAGGCAGGTATTCATCGCACTGACGCTGTGTGCGTTGCAGCAGGTCGAAGCCCAGGCGGCGGGCCATGGAGCAGTCGCGTTGGTGGCGCACGCGGGCGCCAGCCGTGACGGTCTCGCTCAGCGGCAGGCCGAGGTCGGTGATGCTCAGGTGCAGCGCCGAACCCTGCGCGGCTGTGGATAACGGCTGATAGCGATCGCCGCCGATGCGGTTGTAGCAGCAGGGGGCCAAGGCCAGGTGGCGGCAGCCTTGCTGGCTGGCCTCGCGCAGCAGGTGAACGTGCAGGTCACCGCAGGCATGCAGGGCGACCACGCTTTTGTCCTGCCCCAGGTGCTGGCGGCTGCCGGTAGCCATGACATCTTGGTGAACATGGTTTGCAGGCAGGTGATGGTGATCGCTCAGCGCCTGGCCTGCTGCGACCAGTTCGGCGTCGTACTCAAGGCATGTCAGCTGCTGGCCCGGTTGCAGCAAGCGCCGGCCCAGGTGGCCTTTACCGGCGCACCAGTCCAGCCAATGGCGAGTCTGCTCGCGAAAGCTCACGCGGCGGCTGAAGGCTTCGATCTGCTGCCATTTGCGGCCTGGCACATTGGCGTCCAGACGGTGCCCGGCGCTGGGCAGGCCGGTGTCCGGGAGCTCGCCCACGGCTGCCAGCTGTTCGGCTTGTGTGGCCAGTTGCGGGAACGGGGCGGGCAGTTGCGCTGGGGCAACGTCGGCCTCTGCGTCGGCCAGGGTACAGCCGCGCAGATAGGCGGCAAGCTCAGGATGGCTGGCTTCCCAATCCAGCCGCAGGGCGGTGAAGGGCCTGGGTTTCCACAGTGCCTGGTGCTCGGTCAGGAACTGGTCGAGGGCCTTGAAGCGGGCATGCAACTGGTGGCTGTGCAGGTAGCTGGGCATGGGGGCTTGAGGCGAGGGTGGGTTTGTCGGGCCTACTCGCGGGGGGCTCGCCCCTACAGACGTGCGCTTGGCTCAAGGTTCGCGCAATGGCTGTGGGAGCGGGTTCACCCGCGAATGCGATAGTACGGCTCAGCGGCCCTGGCAGGCGTCCACGCGCAACCAGCGTTCGAGCAGCTTGAAGCCTTGCACCAACACGAACGAGATCACCAGGTAGAACACACCGGCTGCGAAGAAGATCTCCACCGGCAGGTAGGTCCGGGCGATGATGGTACGGGCCATGCCGGTCAGCTCCAGCAGGGTCACGGTGCTGGCCAGGGCACTGGCCTTGAGCATCAGGATCACTTCGTTGCTGTAGGCCGGCAGGCCGATGCGCGCAGCGCGCGGCAGCATGATGTAGAACAGCGTCTTGCCCCGGGACATGCCCAGCGCCCGCGCCGCTTCTATCTCACCTTTGGGGATCGACTGCAGCGCACCGCGCAGGATCTCGGCGATGTAGGCAGCGGTGTGCAGCGTCATGGTCAGTACCGTGCACCAGAACGGGTCGCGCAGGTACGGCCACAGCGAGCTGGCGCGCACGGCATCGAACTGGGCCAGGCCGTAGTACACCAAGAACAGCTGCACCAGCAGCGGCGTGCCGCGGAAGAAGAAGATGTAGCTGAACGGCACCGCGCGTACGTACCAGTGGCGCGAGGAGCGGGCGATACCCAGGGGGATGGCCAGAATCAACCCGGCGACTACGGCGATGGCCACCAGCTCCAGGGTCAGGGTCGCGCCCTGGGCCAAGCGCGGCAGCCACTTGATGATGACTTCCCAATTCATTGTTCGGCCCTCGCAAAGCCGCGAGCGGCGCGTTTTTCCATGAAGTGCATGCCGGTCATGGCAATGATGGTCAGGCTCAGGTAAATGCAGGCGGCAACCATGTAGAAGGTGAATGGCTGTTTGGTCACGGTCACGCCGATCTGGGCATGGCGCATGATTTCTTCCAGGCCGATCACCGATACCAGCGCGGTGTCCTTCATCAGGATCATGAACAGGTTGCCAAGGCCGGGCAGGGCGATGCGCCACATCTGCGGCAGGATGATCCGCGACAGAATACGGCCCTTGGAAAGGCCCAGCGCCATGCCGGCTTCACGGTGGCCCTTGGGGATGGCCAGGATCGCGCCACGGAACACTTCTGTGGCGTAGGCGCCAAAGCACAGCCCCAAGGCAATAACGCCCGCGGCAAAGGCACTGAGTTCCAGGCCCGGCATGTTCAGGGCTTCGCCCAAGGCGTTCATCAGCCCAACGGTGCCGAAATAGATGAGCAGCACCCATAGCAGCTCGGGCACGCCGCGAACCAGGGTGGAGTAAAAGCCGCCCAGCCACCGCAGTGGCGTGACGGTAGATGTTTTGGCCAGGGCGCCGAGCAGGCCCAGCACCAGCCCCAGCAGCAAAGCGCAAAGCGCCAGTTTTACGGTCATCAGCGTGCCAGCCATCATGGCCGGGCCGAATCCGTGCAGGTCGATATTCATGGGCAGGTCATTCTAGGGACTGGCGCGCCGCATGGGCGCGCCGGTCAGGGTGGGTCACTCGATGCTGAACGGGAAGTACTTGTCGTTGATCTTCTTGTACGTACCGTCGGCTTTGATTTCTGCCAGGGCTTTGTTCAACTCGTCGCGCAGCTTGGTGTCACCTTTGCGCACGGCGATACCGATTTTGTCGCTGTCCATCACCGGCTCGCCCTTGAACTCGAAGTTCATGCCGTCTTTGCTCTTGAGCCACTCGTACTGCACATACTTGTCGGCCAGGATGCCATCGATGCGGCCAGACACCAGGTCCAGGTAGGCGTTTTCCTGGGTGTCGTAGAGCTTGACCTCTACATCCGGGTAGTTGTCTTCAAGGTAGGTGCCGGCCAGGGTGGCGCGCTGGGTGCCGATCACCTTGCCCTTGAGCGAAGCCTTGTCAGTCTTGAAGTCGACGTTCTTCGGTGCGATGAACTGCAGCTTGTTGGAGTAGTACGGGTCGGTGAAATCGACCGCCTGCTTGCGCTCGTCGGTGATCGACAGCGACGACACCAGGAAGTCGAACTTCTTGGCGTTCAGGGCTGGGATGATGCCGTCCCAGTCGGAGGTCACCACCGAGCATTCGACCTTCATCTTGGCGCACAGGGCGTCGCCGATGTCTTTGTCGAAGCCGACGACGTTACCGCTGGCATCCTTGTTGTTGAACGGTGGGTAGGCGGCTTCGATACCCATGCGCAGTTTTTCCGCGGCCATGGCGTTTGCCGACATCACCAGGGTGGCAGCGGCTGCCAGGAGGAACTTCTTGTAAGTGTGCATGTATTGCTCCGTTAGCGGTGGCTGGACATGAATTGCTTGCAACGCGCCGAGGTCGGGTTTTCGAAGACCTGCTGTGGCGATCCTTGCTCTTCAACCAGGCCCTGGTGCAGGAAGACCACTTCACTGGACACCTGGCGGGCAAAGTTCATCTCGTGCGTCACCAGCAGCATGGTACGGCCTTCTTCGGCCAATGCGCGGATAACGTTAAGCACTTCCTGGACCATTTCCGGATCGAGCGCCGAAGTTGGCTCGTCGAACAGGATCACCTTGGGCCTCATGGCCAGGGTACGGGCGATGGCAGCACGCTGTTGCTGGCCACCGGATAGCTGGGCGGGGTAGCTGTGACGCTTGTCGTAGATGCCAACCTTGTTCAGCAGGGCTTCGGCCGCTTCGGTGGCCTCGGCCTTGCTCTGGCCAAGCACCCGGCGTGGCGCCTCGATGATGTTGTCGAGGATCGACATGTGCGGCCACAGGTTGAAGTTCTGGAAGACAAAGCCGATTTCGCTGCGCAGGCGGTTGATCTGGCGGTTGTCGGCGGCGATCAGGTCGCCGTTCTTTGCGGCCTTGAGCTTGAGGCTCTCGCCGGCAACCAGGATTTCGCCCTGGTGGGGGTTTTCCAGCAGGTTGATGCAGCGCAGCAGGGTGGACTTGCCGGAGCCGGACGACCCCAGGATGGAGATCACGTCACCGTCGCGCGCGGTCAGCGATATGCCTTTGAGAATTTCCTGCTCGCCGTAGCGTTTGTGCAAATTGCGGATTTCCAGCGCGGGCGTGGCCTGGGCCATGTGCGGTCCTCATGTGATCGGGTGCGTTCCCAGCTGTTGGCGGCCTTCCTGGCGAGCGCCACGCTAGCATAGCGGCATTGGACGGCCAACAGGGTCGCAGGGGGCTCAAGGCTTTGCCGGGGCAGTTTGTCGCATCGTTGCAGTGCAACGTCGCGCAGATGTCCGCAAAGGGGTGCGCCGGCTCCATTGCCTTGATGAAAAAAGGCGCGATGGTGCCATTTTTGGCCGGTGCTGGGAAGCTGTTTTAGCCCTGTCGCTCAGTGGCGCGGGGCCAGGCAGGTGCGACTGGGGCGTCTGAAGTTGAGGTATTGGGTTGTACCTGGGGTTGCACTAATGTGCTTTGCAGTGGTGCATAGGTGTTACCTAGGAGCACCTTTGGTGCGTTTGTAAGTGGGTATTTCAGTAATCCACCGTTTGCAGCATCCTTCAACGGCCTTTCGGTCAAACCCTGGCCGAATGGGCTGCAAACCGCGCCCTACAAGGAGTAATGGGTCTGTCAGACGAGTGTGCCTCATACCTGGCGCGCTAATTGCCAGTAGCCATACGCCGATTGCAGCGATGCCTAGGTCAACCCCAGGTGCGCTCTGTTTCCGCAGTCGGCGTGGTCCACTCCTTACAAAGGTAGTTTTGATGAGCGGTAACAATTCCAATGACCTCGCTCAGGGGCTCAAACAACGGCATGTCACCATGCTGTCCATTGCTGGCGTCATCGGCGCCGGTCTTTTCGTAGGTTCCGGCCACGCCATCGCAGCCGCCGGCCCGGCCGTGCTGCTGGCCTATGCCGCCGCCGGCACCTTGGTGGTGCTGGTCATGCGCATGCTGGGCGAAATGGCTGTCGCCTCGCCGGATACCGGGTCTTTCTCCACCTATGCCGACCGCGCCATTGGCCGTTGGGCTGGGTTCACAATCGGTTGGTTGTACTGGTGGTTCTGGGTGCTGGTCATTCCTTTGGAGGCCAACGCAGCGGCGGCCATCCTTCACGCCTGGTTCCCGTCTGTGGACCTGTGGGCCTTCTCCCTCCTTATTACCCTGGCGCTGACCCTGACCAACCTGTGCAGCGTGAAGAATTACGGTGAGTTCGAGTTCTGGTTCGCCTTGCTCAAGGTGCTGGCCATCATCGGCTTCATCGTGGTCGGTTGCATCGCCATGTTCGGCTTCGTGCCAAGCAGCCAGGTCAGCGGTGCTTCGCATCTGTTCGATACCCAGGGCTTCATGCCCAATGGCTTGGGCGCTGTGCTTGCGGCCATGCTGACCACCATGTTCTCGTTCATGGGCACCGAAATCGTCACCATCGCAGCTGCCGAATCGAAAGACCCAGGCAAGCAGATCAGCCGTGCCACCAACTCGGTGATCTGGCGTATCTGCCTGTTCTACCTGGTGTCGATCTTCTTGGTGGTGGCGCTGGTACCTTGGAATGACCCGGCCCTGGCCGAAGTGGGTTCCTATCAGACAGTGCTCAGCCGTATCGGCGTGCCGAATGCCAAGTTGATCGTCGACATCGTGGTGCTGGTCGCTGTCACCAGCTGCTTGAACTCGGCGCTGTACACGTCTTCGCGGATGTTGTTCTCGCTCAGCAAACGTGGCGACGCTCCGGCCATTGCCCAGCGCACCACCAAGGCTGCCACGCCCCATGTGGCCGTGCTGCTGTCCACCGCTGCGGCATTCCTTTGCGTGTTCGCCAACTACGTGGCGCCGGCGCAGGTATTCGAGTTCTTGCTGGCAAGCTCTGGCGCCATCGCGCTGCTGGTGTACTTGGTGATTGCAGTGTCGCAGCTGCGCATGCGTAGCCAGCGCGAAGCCCGCGGCGAGAAGATCGTGTTCAAGATGTGGCTGTTCCCGGGCCTGACCTGGGCGACCATTGCCTTCATCGTTGCCGTGCTGGCGGTGATGGCACTGCGTGAGGATCACCGGGCCGAGATCATCGCGACTGCGCTGCTGAGCATTGGCGTGGTGGCGGCGGGCTTGCTGGTGCACCGCAAGCGTGAAGCGGCCGCGCGGGTGGCGCTGGACAACTGATTCGCGCTGTTTGAAATGAAAAGGCCGCGTCCTTGGCAGGGCGCGGCCTTGTTGTTTTCACGCAAGCCTAAAGGCTCAAAGCAGGACGTCAGCCGAACTGCTTCTGCTGTTGCTGCTGCTTGGCCACCAGCTCGGAGGCGGCGATGTAAGCTTGCTGGAACTCATCGCTCTCCAGCCAGGCCATGGTGGTGTCCTCGTCGGCGCCGTCCAGCCAGGTGCGGTAGGCGTTGAACACCAGCACGATGTAGTCGGTGGCGTGCTCTTCTTTGTGGCCTTTGAGTACCAGGGCCAGCAGCGGGTCCACCAGGAACACCGAGATCATCGCCACCAGGCTGGTTTCCTGGGCGGCTTTCATCTTCTCGAACAGCTCTTTGTAGCTGTCGGTCTCCATGGCCTTGCTGAACACCTGCTCGATGCTCGCGCTGTCACCGGCACTGGCTTTGACTGCCTGGCCGCTGCGCACCATGCGGTTCTGCTTGGCCTTGCTGGCGGCGCGCTTGGCGCGTTTCTGTTGCTTTGACGTGGTGGCCATGGCTCATCCTGGGGGTGTTCTGAAAGTGCGCGTATTGAAGCGCAGCCGCCCAGGCTATTCAACTGGCTAGCGGTGTTGCTTGGTTTTGCTCGAGCGGCGGGGAAGGGGCCAGGTTTCAATGGCCAACAGGGTCGGTACTTCACGAAGGTGAAATCCCAGACAACAAAAAACCCGCACTGGGCGGGTTTCTTGTTGTCGCTTCGGGTAACTTTGCAACCACCAGAAGCTTGAAGGTGGTGCCCAGAGACGGAGTCGAACCGCCGACACGAGGATTTTCAATCCTCTGCTCTACCGACTGAGCTATCTGGGCGACGAGGTGAATTAAATAGATTTTCAGACCGCCCGTCAACGACTTTTTGAAAAAATTTTAAATTAATTCCGTCGCTTACGATCCGTGGGGTCATTCGGCCGGTGGAACGTAACCTTCGGCCTGAGCGTATTCCTCGCCCGCGAAAAACTTGTCCATCTCGACCTGGAGGAATTTGCGGTCCTCGCCGTTCATCATGTTCAGGCGCTTCTCATTGATCAGCATGGTCTGGTGTTTCTTCCAGTCTTCCCAAGCCTTTTCCGAGATGTGGTCATAGATGTCCTGACCTTTTGCGCCAGGGTACGGCGGGCGGGGCCGGACCGGGGGCTTCTCTTTGTATTTGCGGCGCAACTCGGGGCGGGTTATTTTGCTTCTCCTTCCCACAGGTCGTTGTCCTCGCGGTTTTGCAGATTCTTGTCCCGGGGGCCGCGGCCCCGGCCCGGCGGGGG
>NZ_JBJJLN010000082.1:0-12168 GCF_046230725.1 Pseudomonas sp. KCJK9000
CCGCGGTGAACGGCCGACGGTGGAACGGGTGCGCCTGGAACTGGGTCGAGGCAGTCCGGCGCGGGTCGGTGCCTTGCTCGACCAATGGTGGGAGCAACTGGCGGAGCGCTTGCGCGGCGAAACGCGCTTGCCGGACCTGCCAGCGGAGCTGGCGCAAGCCTTCGTGGCAATTTGGCAGCAGGCCATCACTTTGGCCCAGGGCGTGGCTGAACAGGGGCTGGCCAGTCAGCGGCAGGTGCTCACGGAAGAGCGGGAAGCGCTGGTCGCGTTGGAAGCCCGCGCCCGTCTGGACGTTGCCCAAGCACGCCAGCAGACGGGAGAGGCGGTGAGTGCGCGACAACGCGCAGAAACCCGTCTGGCTGACTTGGAGCAACTGCTAGCCCAGCGACTAGCGCAGATCGATGATCTGCGTGGCCAACGCGACGAGCTGTTGGCTCAGCGCAACGAGGCGCGCGGACAGGTCGTAAACCTCCAGCAGCAGGTTCACGACGCCCGGGTGCAAGCGGAGCAGGCGCGTGAAGAGCAGCAGCGCTACACCCGCGAGGTTGAAGATCGCGCTTATCGGGAAATTGACCGTACCCGGGAAGAGAACAAAGGCTTGACGCTGCAGTTGACGGAGAGCAGCGGCAAACTGCAGGTGATGCAGCAAGCTTTGACGACGAGCCAAGGGGAATTGAGTGCAGCGCGTGAGCAACGCAGCAGCGCCGAGCGGCTATCGCGGACCGCAATTGAGCAGTTGGAGCAGGTACGGACGACCTCGCTGCAGCTGGATGAGCAGCGGCAAGTCCTGCAGGAGCGAGTGCAAGTCCTGTACGGCGAGTTGGCTGATGCACAGCGCAGCGCGGTGGCGCAGCAAGCGCGCGCCGACACCCTGGAGACGCAGCTCTCGCAGTTGCGGCAGACATTGCAAAGTAAGCATCAGCGCACTCGACCCTGAGGCGCCGACTGCCGACCTACCCCGTCCGCGGCTCGCAGATGCTGTGCGTCGTTCCATGCCACCTTGTTCCAGGAGCTGTTGATGAACCACGATAACCTGCAGTTTGCCCACGATAGGCCGATCGCTCGGCAACAAGACGACCGGCTGGATCGAGCCGACTTTGCTCAACGCCTGGCATGGGCTGTCAGCTCCTGGAAGAACCAGGAAAGCCTGGTCATTAGCCTTACCGGCAGTTGGGGAAGCGGCAAAAGCTCGATTAAAAACATGACTCTAGAGCAGTTGGCGAGCATTCAAGGTTGTCAGGTGATCGAGTTCAACCCCTGGCAGTGGGCCGGCCAGGACAAGCTAAGTAGTGCCTTCTTCGAGGAGATCTCTCGGGCAGTTCAGCGCCAGGACTCAAGCAAGGATGACAAGCAACTTGCCAAAGTGCTTCGGCGCTATGAGCAGCGCCTGAACGCGGGCGTCAGTGTCCTCAGCCATACCGCCAAATGGGCGCCGATCCTGCTCGGCTCGGCCGTGATGACCACCGCCCTGGGCAGCATTGCGCAAGGCACTACTGCACAGGTGACCATTTGGACGCTCAGTGCGGCCAGCTGGCTGGGGAGTATCGCCCCATGGCTGAAACAAGGGGCTGAATGGTGTCTCAAAAAGGCGAACATCCTTGATCAGCAGGCCAAGGACAACGAGATGACCCTCCAGCAGATTCGCGCAGAACTGCAACAGTTGCTCAGCAAGCGCCAGCAACCGCTGTTGATTGTCCTCGATGACCTGGACCGGCTGTCCACCGAGCAGCTGAAAGATATGTTCCAATTGGTCAAGGCGCACATGGATTTCGCCAATGTGGTGTTCCTCTTGTTGTTCCAGCGTGACACGGTCGAGCAAGGCCTTGCCCGTGCAGGGTTCGACGGCGCGGATTACCTGGAGAAAATCATCCAGGTACCGTTCAGCGTACCGGCGATCTCGACCAATCAGCTGGAGGAGATCCTGCTCAGCAGGTTGAATGACATCCTAGCCAGTGAACCGCAACTGCAACAACGCTTCGACAAGGCGTATTGGGGGCAGGTGTTCCAGCGCGGGATGCGCCCTTTTTTTGGCAACTTGCGCCATGTCTATCGCTACGCTTCCACCTTGGCGTTTCATTGCCGGCTGCTTCGTGGTACCGAGGTGGCGGAGATCAATGCGGTCGATTTGTTTGCCCTGGAGTGCCTGCGGATCTTCGCACCGGAAACCTACGCAGCGATGCCGCGCTACAAAATACTGCTCACCGGCAGCGAGCCCTACGCTCGACAGGATGAAGCGCAACGCAACCGTATTATTGAGGTCATTGACCAACTGGTGAAGCTTGCCCCGGAGGTTCATCAGCCGGCCACACGCCAGTTGCTCCAGGAAATGTTCCCGACCCTGGACTGGGTGTTCACTCGAACGCAGCACGATCAACCCATCCAGCTCCGCTGGCTCATCGACTCGCGGGTCTGCTGCGAGGAAGTGTTTGATCGCTATTTCGAACTGTCGATTCCCACGCAGGAGCTTCCTAACTCGCTGTTGCACGAGTTCGCCCGGCGGATCACCGAGCCAGAGGACTTCGCCAGCTTACTGTGCACATTCGAAGATCACCGACAGGCGGGAATTCTGCAGCGCTTGCTGGGCCTTGTGGACGAGTTCCCGCTCGATCAGTCACCGGCCGTAGTGCAATCTTTGCTACGGGCCGGTGAGCAAGTGGGCCGGCGCATGTCGCACACCCACTGGTCGCCGCGCGAGCAAGTCGTACGCTTGCTGCGGCTGTTCCTGAAGCGCCACGCGCAAGAGAGTACGCGCAGCCAGCTGGTTGTCGAGGCGTTTCACGCAGTGCCCAGCCTGCCCGTGGCCGACCAATTGCTCGCCGCAGACTATGCGCTGCGCCGCAGAGGCGATATCGGCATGTTCGACGATGCGGGGCTGGAGCAACTGAAAAACTTGTACCTGGGTACCGTACGCCAGGTGGCAAGTGCAGACCCTGATGCGTTTCTGGGTGACGAAGACCTATCTTCCTATCTCACGGACCTCAACCGCTACGGCACCGGCGGCGATGAGGGGCGCGGCTGGGTGGAGCAGCACGTCAACTCACCGAGCCGATTCCTCCAGTTCGCACGGGGATTTACCAGTTTTCAAAGCTCGTACACCGGCGGCAATACGACTTATACGGCCTACATTTCGCCAAGTACCTTGGAATACATGATGGGGCTCAGTCGCTGCGCTGAGTGGGTTGAGCGGTTGGAATCGATGGGATTGGGTGACGACGATTCGGAAACGCTAGCGCTGGTCAAGGACGCTTTGTCGCGTCATGCACAAAGTGAGGCCACCATACAAGAGTGACGCGCACAGGACGGGAGAAGCTGGCAAGGTCGGTAAGGCCAGTCATTGTTGGCGTGTGTGGTGAGCGAGACCATCAGTGCTCCCGCAAATGATTGAGGTATGACCGACTGTTCAACTTAGCGTGATGATGTAGCGCGCATGGCGGGGCCTCACCGATTACCTCCCACGCGCCCTGCATCGGCCGGAGCGGGTCAGCGAAGCCAACCGCGTGGTCAGGGCCATGGGTTATATGCCCAATCAGCCGGCTGGTGGCCATCCTGCTGCCAACCATCATCAATTCCATCTTCACCACAGCTGTGCAAGCTATCATGGATCGCTTCACGGAAGCTCGCTACTGGCAGTCGTGCTCGGTGGCGTGTCAATCACGGCGATGTCCGGATGCGTCGGATTTTAGTGGCTTCGCCATGATGGCGAGCGGCTGGCTATGGGCTTTTTCGCCTCCATGCCCGGAGGCGCTGCGAAAAGGGTACTGTACTGATTTGCGCGTGAGGTGGATTCCGGTCTCCTTCGCCGAGCAGCCTGAATGGGCCCTCACCGAGCGCGCAATGGAAATACATACTATGGCGTTGAGATTTGCCGGTAATGTGGTGATTGTGTCCTTTCAGCCTGAGACGCTGCTCTGTTCAGGAGAACGATATGCCAAACAAAAAGTGCCTCA
The DNA here is from genome assembly GCF_046230725.1 of Pseudomonas sp. KCJK9000. Classification (NCBI taxonomy): domain Bacteria; kingdom Pseudomonadati; phylum Pseudomonadota; class Gammaproteobacteria; order Pseudomonadales; family Pseudomonadaceae; genus Pseudomonas; species Pseudomonas sp. KCJK9000. Next base: position 3,948 of record NZ_JBJJLN010000082.1, read on the forward strand.
CCGAACGGGAGATTCGGAGCCTTGAAGACGAGATTCCAGCAGTCGCCGCAGATGCAACTCATGCAGCCTATCTGCGAGCGATCTCAGCCGGGCATACTGTTATAAAGGTGCAGGGCAATTACCTCGTTGAGTGTAAGGCCGACAGGCCCGCGATGGTTGTCGGCAACGCCAAACCACGCCGCAAAGTGAGCGTTGGCCATGCCATTCAGGTCCGCCGGTTAAGCCCCAGTATTAGTGTCTAGACTTTATGTTCTTATGAGTTCAAAACCGTCGAAAAAATTCATGCCGCGTTAACTGTGCGGTGGCCGCGGCGAGCGACCAACGGTGGAGAAGGCAGCACTGCCGGTCGAGCTGCAAGCACGCGTGGTGTCGGCCACATGGCACTCTCGAATGACTCGATCTCCAATAGAGGGATACGACAGTTGGTCGAAGCATGAACAAATACGTGCCGCTGTAACACGCGCCGGCATCACTCGTTGGTTGGCAATCGATGACGACCCTAATCACAGTTGGCCAGCCCGCGACTATCGTCTGATACGTTGCGAATCCACCATGGGGCTAGGCAGCGAAGCTACTCAGCTGGAGTTGCGTGCCAAGTTGCAGGCGCTGGTAGACACCTCTGATGGCTAGTACTGACGACCACCAGTGCGGGAAGATATCACCCGATTGATCCGGGATAACGAGAGGATCATTGCCGAGAATCGCCAACAGGCGAAAGAGGCCTCGCAACATCGCGAGGCCCTCGAACGTCTGCAGGGTGATTTGGGCATTGCCCATGCCGCTACTGCCCGTGCGGAGGGTGCCTAGGAAGTGCTCGCAAGCCAGCTAGAAGCGATATTTAGAGGCTCGTGGCGCTCAGTGAGGTCGCAGCTGCGAAGCTGAGGGCGGAGGGTATGGCACACAAGCTCGTCAGCTCAGAAGCAGAACATACAGCGTTGCGTGCATCGAGTGGGGTGGATGATCCAGAGGCGTAGCGCTGAGAACCTTTAACCAGTAGTGCAGTATGGAATACATTTGTACTCCACCAGGATTCGTAGCGCGCGATCCGAGCCTGGTGGCATCCATGCGAAACCAGCGCTTGTCATACCTTCAAATTTCAGGCGTATGAGTACCTGCAAATCGCCACCGCAGGTGAAGACGTCGCCCAGACCACAAGCCGAAAGTAAGCACCGCAACGACTAAAGCATGGGGCGTGAAGGGTATTATTGAGTCTCGGGGCTGCGAAGGAACGCAACATACTGGCCCAAAGGTGCTCAGCAGGTACGAACATGACGAATCGCTCAGTTCTCCGTAATATGTTGGCACATCGCCATACAGGAGTTCAGCGTAATGCCTACAGCCTCCATCCCCGCATATAAGGCAGTTTCACCCCTGCTCGCAAGAAACGCTGTGCCGAGAACAGGTACCGACAATCTGCCAGGCTATTACTCGACTCAGCACGATATGTGGGTTGTTGAGACACCTAATGGTACTCAGCCCATTATTGCTCGTGGAGCGCTGGACGAGCTTCTCACCAAGACGAAAGTCAATAGTGAAGAGGATGACGACTCGTTCGTGACGCTCGAAACGCTCACAAAAACATACTCCAAGCCCGAAAGTGACGACGATCTCACCTCCAATGGGCAGGCCTCTCATCTGCTCCAACTGATGACCAAGACTGATACGGTGATCGAAGAGGATGACCCGGGCGACAGCTACGCCATGCTGGAGCTGATGACCAAAACCGAGGCAGAGCTTGAGCACGATGATCCAGGGGATATGCAATTCGGCCTCGATGAGCGCTTTTACCTGGATTGAGGCTTTCCACCATGTTTCTGCTGGTCACTAATCGCCGCGACATCACGATGGACTTCGTCGTCGCAGAGCTCCAACGGCGAGGCTTGCCTTATTTCAGGCTTAACACTGAACTGCTCCCTCTGTCCCGAAGCACGTTGGGCGTGAGTGCCATGGATGATTGGGCAATTGAGCTGGAGGGGAAACGAATTACGGGGCGTGACATTACCGCTGCATATTTTCGCAGGCCTGGCGCGCCACAAGCACCTGAGGCAGTCATGGATACGGGTGAGCGTGCCTACATTGAAGCGGAATGGAGTAGTTTCCTGAAGAGTCTCTATTTCCGATTGGAGGGTTGCTGGTTCAGTGACCCTACTCAGATTTTTCTGGCTGAAGATAAACCGCGACAGCTCCTAGTTGCGCGGCATCTCGGTTTCAATATTCCTGATACCGCCATCACTAACGAGTTGAAGCCGGCCGAGTTACTGACAGCAGAGGGAAGGGCAATTGGGAAGCCTCTGCGGCAAGCGGTATTGCCGGGCGTGCTGGAGAAGGTGATGTTCACCTCACGACTGCAGCCATTGACCGAAGCAGATGCGCCTGCCCTTGGCCTTGCCCCGTTGATCATTCAGGCTGAAGTGCCAAAAAAATATGATGTTCGTGTCACTGTCGTTGGTGCTCAGGTGTTCGCCACCGCCATCTGGTCTCAGGATAACGAAGAAACCGAAGTTGACTGGCGACGGGGTAGCCGCCCGGACTTACGACACGAGGCCATTAGTTTGCCCGATCAAGTGGCTGCTCAATGTCGAGAGTTGGTAAACCGTTTGAACCTGCGGTATGGCGCTATTGATCTGGTATGCGACACAGATGAAAAGCTGTGGTTTTTGGAGATCAATCCAAACGGTCAATGGGCGTGGATCGAAAATCAAACCGGATACCCAATTGCTGCGGCAATCGTTGATGAGCTGGAGATGATCCGAAATGGCCCGCTTTAATAGGCAGTTGCTTTGGCCGACACTGGCTTCACCTACGCCTGAACAGGTTGTGGCAAATGACCAAATGCGCGCCGGGTGGAAAGCATCCGTCAACGACGGCAATTGGGATCTGCAGAGCGAAATAGCGTTGGAAGAGGCGCGCCGGATGTACGACGCCGAACAGGAGCGTCGTAAAGGTGCTGACACGAAAGCAGGGGTCTATCTTGCGGCAGTAACCGCACTCATCCCAGTGTTGGTGTCGTTATTGCCGACCCTTTGGAGCGACAAGACCAGTAAAGCCCTTGGCGCCCTGTCGCTAGTAGTGTTTGCGCTTGCAGTGGCGTATGTCCTTCGAGCGGGGTACAGCGCGTTCTGCGTACTGCGCGTGAGCAATGCCCACACGGTGGGGGCCGGCGACATTTCGCGTTGCTGGAGTACGCAACAACCCGCCGCGAGCTTGGCCAAGTCTATCGCTATCAAAGTCATCGAAAACTACCCAGGCAACAACGCCAAGGTTAGCCATATCAAGCTGGCGCATGCCTACCTCCTGCGAGCGTTTTTCATTTTCACCGTGCTGCTGGCTGTACAGGCGCTGTGGCCTTGCGCGACATGGGTAATAGAAGAGGTTTCCAAGCTGATGGCACCTGATGTGAGACAACCCCTAGTGATGTGTTTTTCCTGAGCAAGCACCACAAACGAGCAGACCTGGCTCGATGTCACTGTGATAGTGCAGATGGAGCGGCTCAAATCCGGCTATTCAACAATTTATGAAGAAGGGATGCTCATGTATTTACGTACGCTGGATGTTCAGGGCTTCAAATGCTTTGGGGAGCCGTTCTCGATCGAACTCCATGACGGCCTGAACGTTCTGGTCGGCGAAAACGGGGCCGGCAAGACTGGCGTCGTCAGCGCGATACGACAGCTCTTCAATGACTCCGAGTCGGGCAAACGGGTTATCAGTGAGCGTGATTTCTACAGGGGATTTGGCAAGGATGATGTCGCGGCTGAGGAGATCAAAATTCAGGCGACCTTCTCCGGTCTGGACAAAAACGACGTCATTGCGTTTGACACCTGGTGCGGCAACCAGCCCGAGGCAACACTCACGTTCACGGCCCTAAACCAGGAGTCTCGTGGTCGGTTCAAACACCATACTTACGGTGGCCACGAGTACACCAAAGCGTTTGAAACCGAGAAATTGGACTATGTCCACTGCGTTTACCTCCCACCGTTACGTGACGCTGAAGTCAAGCTGCGAGAAGGGCGCCAGTCTCGCTTGGCGCGCCTGCTCAAAGCACTCTGCCGCAAGGACATAGACGCTGCTAGAAAAGCCCGCGTTCCGCATCCGCTTGAGCAGCATGTCGGAGACTTCAATCGCGAGCTGTCAGAGAGCGACAAGTTCGCGATCAAAGCAGCTAACCAGCGAATTGGTGAAAGTCTAAAAGCTGCCCTGGGCGCTCACCTGTCTCAGGGCACAATGATCCAGTTCTCGGAGGTGAGCTTCTCCCGAATCGTGGAAGGGCTGAGGCTCCTTTACTTCCCGGATCTGAGCAAAGCTGACGCCGCTCAATTTCGGGCGCTGGAAGAGAACAGTCTGGGCTACAACAACCTTCTGTACATCGCCTCCATTCTGGCAGAGCTGACCTACGAAGCAGATGAAGGGCAGGGCGAGAAAACGTACCTACGCCTGCTGTTGATCGAGGAGCCGGAGGCGCACCTTCATCCCCAGCTTCAGCTCCGGCTCCTTCGGCACCTCAAGAAGGCCGCTGAGGCTCGCGGAATGCAGGTGATCATAACCACCCACTCGACTGTGATCACCTCTGCGGTATCTGTAGATCACGTTATCCACCTGTCCAACCTGAGCCGCCCCAAGGCAGTGCCCCTCAGGAAATGCGGCCTGCCCGAGCAAAGCCGACACTTTGTGGACAGATGGCTTGATGCTACGAAGTCCAACCTGCTCTTCGCCAAAGGCACGATACTAGTCGAGGGCATAGCGGAGGCCATGGTCTTGCCAGCGCTCGCCAAGATCGTACTGCAGCCCTTCGGCGACGGGCGAAATTCCCTGGACGACTACGGTGTGTCGGTCATCAATCTGGGCGGAATCTATTTCAACCACTTCATGCAGCTGTTCTGCAACGTCAAAGCCGAGCATCAAGGTGAAAACATCCCTGTCAGGTGCTCAGGATTGACCGACAACGATCCTCCAAAGTCAGTGATTGAGGACAATAGAGCGGGTGGTCAAAAGAACGTTCCATTTCTGCCCCATGCAGACAACTGCATCGTCGGCAACAACCCGGCGCTGGCTTTGCAGAAGCACATAGGCCTGTCAGAGTTTGGACGGTTGTTTGCGGGGAAGTACAAAACCTTCGAGTACGACATTGCAATGGAAGGCGACAACCTCAAGACAATGCTGATCGTCGCTGCTGGCCTCTGGCAGGCCCAAGATGGGCCGGTGGTCAAAGGTCTAAAAGCAGACGCGGAACTCGATTTTGCTGCTATGACCTCCGCCCAGCGGGCGCCTTACGCCGCCGCATTACTGGATCGTATTGACTCTGATGACATTGGCAAGGGCATCTACGCTCAAACCTTCGCCGACGTACTAGAGGCTAATGGAGCCGGCTTTGTGGTACCGGTGTACATCCGCCAGGCCATCCTCTGGGCTTGCGGTCTGGAAGAGGGTGCGGCCTGATGGCGGCAGAAGATAAGGCAGCCCAAGTGGGTGCAGCCGACATCGAATTCACCGACCGGCAGCAGAGATACATTGATGCACCGTTGGATCGGCATGTGTACCTGAGAGCCTGCCCTGGTAGCGGCAAAACTGAGGTCGTGGCCGCCAAGGTATGCAAGATTATCCAGGAGTGGAACCATCACCCTTCCGGAATCGCTTTGCTCACCTTTCTCAATAGTGCTACCGAAGAGCTCCAGAGCAGAGTTTATAAGTACCTGCGCGAGCCATTGGGCTTGCCGCACTACATCTCCACCTTCGATAGTTTCGTGCTAACACACCTGCTTTCGAGTATCGCCAGCGAGATCACGGGCTTTCAAGGCCGGGATGGCGACTTCCGTATTCGGATCATCGACAAGTCCGCTGATATCTACCACACGCGCATCAAGATCTGTGGACGCACCGTATCAGCCTGTCGATACAACTACGATAAAGGATCCAAACGCTACGTCTTTTCGACCAACGACCGGAAGTGGGATAACGAAGCCAACCTCGCCCAACAGGACGAGGCCGACCAGAAGGCACTGTTGGCGACCAAAAAACGGCTTTGGGCCGCTGGCTTTGCAACCTACGGTGACATTGATATTCTCGCTTTGGTCGGGATGCAAGAAGAAAAATTCAAAGATTACTTCTCGCGTATTGCACGCCGATTCCCGTTGATCATCGTTGATGAGTGCCAAGACTTGTCGGCAGAGCAGCTTTTGATCGTCAAAAGACTGAGCCTACTAGGCGTGAAATTCCATTTTGTAGGTGACCTTAATCAGTCAATTTATGGTTTCAGGAAATCGAATCCTGCAAACGTGCGTCGGCGCATGGAGGAGCTTGGCTTTGAGGAGTACGTCCTCAACGAGAATTGGCGAAGTGGTCAAGCCATTGTAGATGTGTGTTCCAACATTCTTCAATCCGACCGTGTGGTGGGAAATCCTCGAATCGCTTCAGTAAAGCCAAGGGTCGTCGAGTATCAGAACTGCCCGTCGGAGGTGCTTCCAGCCATTCGAGAAATGAGCCTGATACATGACAAGGTGGTGGTCGTCGCGCGCGGACATACAACACTTCAGCGCTTACGTACTGGTAGAGCTTTCGAGGGCATCGAGCTGCTGGCGCTGGCCTGCATAAACCTCAAAGCAGGCAGGTTGACAGACATAGCGCAATGCCTGGAAACATTCGGTAAGTGGCTGGCGGCCCGGCTAGAACTGCAGGTGACGAAAGCAGGCCCTTACTGCCCTATGGATATTGAGTCAAAACTGACGTGGCGTATATTCCTTCACGACGGTCTCCAATTCTTGGTGGAACACGGCGTCGGAGATGGTAATCAGACTTGGTCGGACTGGGCCCGGGCAGCAAAAATTGCGCTTGGAAAGCTGCCAGATCAAACATTCGTACCTGTAGAGGTGCGTGAGCATTTAGAAGGCCTGAAAGGCCTTAATTTGCGAGCCCGTTCTGGGCAGGGGAAGATGCTGATCTCCGAAAGGTTGGTCGGGGTACCCGATGTGGTCGCCCAACGTGACTGCCTGCGTTTCGAGACGATTCACGGGGTCAAGGGTGAAACACACGACGTGACCGTGGTTGTATCGTCACAGAAACCGGGCGTGCATCAGTCGCACTGGAAGGACTGGCTGCGTGACCGGACTTCCGAAGCTGCGAGATTTGCCTATGTGGCGAGCTCGCGGCCGAAGCATGTGCTGATTTGGGCAGTGAAAAAATTGAAGGCTGAAGATCGGCTGGTGCTTGAGGGCCTGGGATTCGAGCTCCCGTAGATGATTAAGGCAGGAGCGACCTAAGCGTTAATCGCGATGGGGAGGCGTTCCACAGGGTCAAGACACCGCAAGGTGGCTGGATTCCGCGCCCCGTTACAGCGTTTGGTGGCAAAGCTCCTGTCGCCATGATCACAACCAGGCTGGGAACGGACACGGTCATCGAGTTTATCAGGCGCTTGGGGCATGGGTTTGTGGCCTGAATGACCGCAGATAGAGTCGATCTGCTGATGAGCTGCAACAGCAAAGGTAAGCGTTGATGAGGGTAGGGGCATCGCCCCTAGTTTCGTAGCCACCTCCAAGCCTCATAATTGCCCAAATAGGAGGAGCCATGAGTCGTCAATGCCCGGTGCGCATCAGAGAGTTAAGGCATTACTTGAAGGAAGCACACCCCTGAAGCGCTCATGAGATCATAAGGATCAGGCTCAGCTGACTACCTTAGAGGTGGTCAGTTGAATCTCATTAAACGTAGCATCCTTCCTTGCCGACCGAAGCAATCGCGGATCGCGTGCGTCAGGCCCGTTTAGCATGCGTGTCGCTGTCACTCGTGCAATGAAGACGGCGACTATTTTGATGCCGACTGGGCGAAATCGCTGCCCGTTGATTTGAACGCAAGAGGACTCATCAGTTGGAGATGCCGCCAGGGATCATCGCGTCATTACTGATGTGCGACTGATCGGACGTTGCGGCCCGCTAAGCTAGAGTGAAAAACAAAAGGCTCAGTAGCAACGACCCCGCCTTCTTTGTCTGGCGGACAATGTGGAACGGGTTTCAGGTGAGTGCAAAACAGCGCTGGTTGATCAAGGTTGGACCTATAGCTCGCTGATGATACTCCGATTCATCGGTTTCGGAAGAAAGCGCGAGTGCGATCCTGCCCAATGTCCTGCGCGCGCGCTTTTCATGTATTCACCAGAGGCCTCGAAACTGATTGATATCTGCTGTTTGTGAATAACGATACTCCTCAGGTGAAAAGCGTCCCTGTGGACCAAACAGTAAAT
>NZ_JBJJLN010000083.1:0-12079 GCF_046230725.1 Pseudomonas sp. KCJK9000
CAAGTGGTGGAAATCATTCGGCGTGACGGTGGGGTCATCATTGCTGATTTCGTCTCGCCAGAGACGCTCAAGTGCCTCACCGAAGAGCTGGACACCTACTTGAATGTCACGCCCTGCGGAGAAGACCCCTATTTCGCAGGCATGCAGACCCGTCGTATCGGTCGCATCATCGGGCGAAGCGACACGGCGGTGGAGGTGGCACTTAACCCGTTGTTCATCGGCGCGGCCAGGCAGATCCTGCAGACACCGACCCATGTCTGGGTGGGCAGCGACCGCATCGAGATGGCACCTGACATTCAACTCAGCATTACCCAGGCCATTCAGATCGGCCCGGGCCAAGGCCTTCAGCCCCTGCACCGCGACGATGCCACCTCGCTGTGGCGACATCCCCAGTTCGGGCGCGAGGCCCGCCTGCAGATCATGCTGGCCATCTCGGACTTCACCGAAGAGAACGGTGCCACGCGCGTTATTCCAGGCAGTCATCAATGGGATGACGAGCGCGGGCCGACCCAGGAAGAAACCATCGCCGCCGAGATGAAAGCAGGCTCTGCGCTGTTGTGGCTGGGGTCGGTCTATCACGGCGGTGGCGCCAATACCACAGCGTCTCCTCGTACTGGTCTGACCATGGCCTACGACTTGGCCATCCTGCGCCTCGAAGAAAATCACTTCCTTTCCATTCCCATTGAACGGGTTCGCCAGCTCCCCGCAGAAATGCAACGCCTGCTGGGCTGGAGTGTGAGCTCCACGCTGCTGGGCTGGGTGGAAATTGATGGCCAGATGCGAGACCCACAAGAGCTCTTGGGCATGCCTGCGTTTTCCGAGGCGGGAAAAGGCTTCTGAGCCCCTGAGTTTGCACAGCCTGCTGCGTATTGAATTTCTGCCCTTTTGGGCGCAACCAAGGAGATGACACCATGGCGTTCTCAATCGACTCGAAAGTTGGCGAGCTGCTGGATAACAGCACTACGAGCCAGATCCTTGAAAAGCACCTGCCCGGTGTGGGTAAACACCCACAAATTGGCATGGCCCGTGGCTTTGCCTTAGTGACGGCGGCGAAATATTCTGGCGGGTTTATTTCTCAGGAAACGCTGAATAAAATCGACAGCGACCTGAGGTCTCTGGTCGACTAATCACGGCCATGCTGACCTGCTCGTATAACTTTAGTTACCGGTGCAGGTCAAATAATTCAGCCCGTATTTCCCCGCTGATCGGGTTTGCAATAGTCGTCCGATTGGCTGCCGATTTCGACGTGCAGTGTGATGTCGATCCTCAGATTGAGAGAGGCTGTTCTCGTGGAACTGATAGAAGTGAGTATCCTGGGCTCATGTATATTGCTAATCATCTGTGGTCTGTATTATGGGGCGGCATTCCTCGGGCGAAGAAATTATCTGCTCGGCGGAGAGTTTTTGATTGTCGGGATATCCGCGACGAATTTCGCGATCTTCCTCGTTACGGGCTGGCTGGAAAATTATAACGTTGCCATATTCCTCGATGCTTTTTCCCGGGGTGTTGGAATTCCAGTTATTGCAACGCTTGGCTTGATGGCGGTAACGCACGATTACAAACCGTCCCCGGTGAATGACATTGTGTTGTTCCTGGCTGGCTTTACGGTTGCAGCCATTTACTTCATGTCGAGTTCATTCAAGCAGTTCCTGCCTTATTTTTATATGGTGATGTGGCTGGCGTACACAGCGTACCTGGCCTATTTCATTTGGCGACTGGTTTGTGCCAGAGAGCTTCTGCATGCGCTGGCTACCACCTTGGGCGGTGTGGCGGGGCTAACGATAGCATTCCGGTATGACTTCTTTCCGATTCCGGGTGACGACTCAAAGATGGTATTCATGACCTTTGCTTTCTTGACTTGGTCGTACTCGATTGTGCAATCGTTCTATGCCTATGGTGCACTTCAGCGTTCTAGAAGTGCCCCAGTTGAGGCGTTACTCAATGCTCGTTGAATTGAGCGGCGCAGGTGCGCCGTTATGCCGCCAATTTCTTGATTCGAAGTAACTCCATGTCGGGCCATAGGCCCGCTTCTTTACCGCCTCCAGGGGCGGTTTTTTTATGGGTAATTGATTCATTTCCATGATTGGGTTTTCAATGGAAATATTTAAGGCTTGCTCAATGTAAACGGCAGCTTGCGATGGGTAAGTATAACTAGCAATGCATCATGGTTGGGCATGCGCTGGTAACACATGTTTCTTTACTTCCCATTAAGGTGCAGGCATCTGATGAACATAGATCGCCACTGTCGACTAAACACCTGATTTATCTAACTTAATCATTCCACGAGACTTCTGGCATATGGATTGCTTTCTGATCATTTGACATGGTCAATTGATCATGTCAAATGATCAGCTTGCGATAGGTGCCCATTTCCGTGTGGATGGTCGGGTAGCCGGTCCAGGCCCTTTGTTCGAGGAGCCTCCAATGAAAGAAGTATCTACAGGGCAGAAAGACGACATGTCCGCCCGCTGTATTTTCAGGCATCTGCTGGTTACCCTCGCGGTATCGACCGCGATGTGCTCGGTACAGGCCGCACCCCAGGTGGCGGGGGAGCTGGGTTCGAAGCTGACGCCACTGGGCGGTGAGGTGGCCGCTAGTTCAAGCGGGGATATTCCGGCCTGGACTGCTCCGGGGCCGCAAGGGGGGGGCTGGAGCTATGGCCAGGTGCGGGGGGACCACTGGAAGTTCAAGGATGACAAACCCCTCTACAGCATCGACTCGAACAGCGTGACGCAGTATACGAGCAAGCTGTCCCCCGGCCAGCTCGAACTGTTCAAGAAGATTCCGGGCTATCGCATGGACGTCTACCCGACCCGCCGCACCTGTGGCGTACCGGACTTCGTGGCGGATAACACGCGGCAGAACATTGGCTTCGCCAAGCTCGACTCCACAGGGGTTGCCCTAGAGGACGCCCATGTGCCAGGCATCCCGTTCCCTCTGCCCAGTACCGGCGCAGAGGTGATGTGGAACATGAAGATGCGCTATCGCGGCCTTGGTGTCGAAATTCCCAAAAGCATTTCAGGCATTTCACCGCGCAAGGGTGGGGAGTGGTTACGCCAGTCGTCAGACACCTTTTTCTTTACGCCCTGGGGAAAGAAAGGCAGTGCACTTTTTTCGTCCATTGGCCGCTTGGAAAACGCCACGTTCTCCAGTTACCGGGAGCCAGCGGCGCTGGCCGGCCAGGCTGGTGTGCAGACGACTGTAGCAGGCGAGCAGGCCAGCACCTTCTACTATTTCCCCGGCCAGCGTCGGGTGAGGCGCATGCCATCGTATTCCTACGACGCTCCGCAGATCGGGCTGGACAACCAGTACACCGTCGATGAGGCGAACGTGTTCTTCGGAGCCATGGACCGCTTCGATTGGAAACTGATCGGCAAGCAGGAGCTGCTGGTGCCGTACAACGCCTTTGGCGCCTATGACACCGCAGCCAAGGTGGAAGGCTTCGCTGGCGACGATTCCATCGCGCCACAGTCGCGCCGCTACGAACTGCATCGTGTCTGGGTCGTCGAGGCCAATGTTCGCCAGGGCATGCGCCACCAGGCACCCAAGCGCCTGTTCTACATCGACGAGGACAGCTGGAACCCGTTGCTGGCCGTTGACTATGACAAGCAAGGGCAGATCTGGAAGGTGCGTGAAGGGTTCTCGATCCCCGTCTACGAGATCGGCGCGTGCGACGTGCAGGCCCAGGTCCAGTACAACCTCGCCGATCATCGTTACCTGTTCGACATGACCTCGATCGGCGCGGGCAAGAACGATATTCGCTGGCTCACCGAAGACAGTGGCAACCCTCGCCTGAAACGCGACTTCTTCACCTCCGACAACCTGCGAGCCATCAGCGAGCGCTAAACCCACGCCAGATCGAGAGCCCACATGAAAAAAATAATTACGAAAGCATCAGGCCTTGTCATCGTGTGCGCAACCCCACTGGCAATGGGGTTCACATTTGAAACCGAAACCCTCAATGGCTCCTTCGACTCCACGATCACCGCAGGCATGGGCCTGCGTACCGAGTCACGGGCCTGCAACCTGATCAACCAGGGGCCGACCGGGCACAACGTGCCCTCCGGCTGCCTGGCGCAGAGTTCCGGCGTGGCGGACCAGGGCGACCTGAACTACGACCGCGGCGACATGTTCACCAACTACCTCAAGGGTACCCATGAGCTGTTGCTGAAGATGCCCGAGGACTTCACCTTCATGGCGCGCGGGACCTGGATCCGCGACTTCGCTGCCACCGATACCACCGGCACGCTGTCGTTCAACACCCCAGAGAGCGTCGGCAGCAACGGGCTGAGTGACGACGCCCGCGACGACCTCGCCTTCAAGGCTCGCCTGCTGGACCTGTGGGTGAGCAAAGGCTTCGACATGGGCGGGCAGCGGGTCCGTGCGCGCCTGGGCAACCAGGTGATCAACTGGGGCGAAAGCCTGTTCGTGGCCGGTGGCATCAACAACACCAACGCCTACGACTACCAGGCCTTGGCGCGCCCCGGCGTGCAGCTCAAGGAGGCCGTGCTGCCCGCGCCGATGCTCAGTGTCGCTTCGGGCCTTGGCTCGGGTGTTAACGTCGAGGCCTACTATCAGTTCCGCTGGAACAAGAGCGAGTTGCCGCCGGTGGGCAGCTACTGGTCCACCAACAACGCGCTGGGCGAGGGCAGGGGGGACTACGGGTTCTCCGAGAAGGACGCCCGCGACAGCGGCCAGTGGGGCCTTTCGCTGCGCTGGCAACCGGAGGACAGCGACATAAACTACGGCTTCTACGTGATGCGTTATCACGACAAGTTGCCGTCATTGCGCGTCGCCATTCTTGACCCGGACACCTTCGCCGCTGCCCCCACCTGGGAATACCAGGAAGACCGAATGATGTATGGCATCAGTGCCAACATGCCGATCGGTGACTGGGCCGTCGGTACGGAGCTTTCGTACCGGCCGAAGGACTCGGTCATGCTCAACCCGGTCATCGACCTGTGCTCCAGCAATGGCGGCAAATGCTGGAAGGACGAAAAGAAGTTCCAGTGGCACCTCACCGGCCTGTACAGCTTCACGCCTTCCAACTCCCCGACGCTGCTCGACTTCACCGGAGCCAGCACGGGCACCTTGTTGTCCGAGCTTGTGGTCATCAAATACCCAGGGCTGCATGACGAGGTCAATGGCGAGCCACTCGCTGCGGGGCTCAATACCTGGCAGTTGGACCCTGCGACAGCGCCCAAGCCCCGTGGCGACAAGACGTCCTCTGGCATCAACCTGGACTTCAGCCTGACCTATGACGGCACCTTGCTGCCGGGCTGGCAGGTCACGCCAGGTGTATTCTATTCGCGCTCGCTAGGGGGCAGGACGCCGAACCTGAGTGCGACCTTCACCGAGGACGCGAGCAGCATGAACCTGTATCTGAACTTCGTGCGAAACCCGGCCAGTTGGCAGATCTCCCTCAACTACGCAAAGTTCATGGGCGGCGACACGCCCTACGACCAGCTTTATCGTGACCGCGACTATGTCGGCGTTGCGATTTCCCGCACCTTGTGAGGCCCGCCGTGAACGGTTCTGTAAAGTTATCCGAAGCTCCGGCACCTGGCCTGCTGTCACGTGTCGAGGGTGTGTTGTTCGGGCATCGTCGTCTGGTGCTGGCGACCCTGGCGGTGTTCACGCTGATCATGGGCTGGTTCGCCGTGCAACTGCGTATGGATGCAGGCTTCGAAAAGCAATTGCCGGTAGGCCACGAATACATCAAGACATTCGAGGCCTACCGCAACGACCTGCTGGGAGCGAACCGGCTGACCATCGTGGTCAAGGCCCGACAGGGCGATATCTGGAGCGCCCCGGGCCTGAAACGGCTGTATGACGTCACCCAGGCGGTGACCTTCCTCCCGGGGGGGGCCCGCAGCAGCGTGCGTTCGTTGTGGACGCCCAATGCCTTCGTCAACGAAATCACCGAAGAAGGTTTTCGCGCTGACCCACTGGTACCAGGAACGGTTTCGCCCGAGCACCTGGATGACCAGGTCATCGCGACGATCGCCAGCTCCACCGCCCAGGGTGGTTTCATCGGCACGCTGGTTTCCCGGGATCAGAGCAGTGCGATGATCACGGTGGAACTCAACGAATACGACACCAATGGCGCGCACCTTGACTATGTGGCGTTCAACCACAGGCTGGAGAAAGAGATCCGCCAGCAATTCGAGGATGGCGATTTCGAAATCCAGATCATCGGTTTCGCCAAGCAGATCGGTGATATTGCTGACGGGGCTTCAGCCGTGCTGGAGTTCTGTCTGCTGGCGTTGCTGCTGACGGCGGGGGCGGTGTACTGGTATTGCCACTCGCTGCGCTTCACGCTGCTGGCGCTGGTCTGTTCATTGGCCTCTCTGGTGTGGCAGTTCGGTAGCCTGCGCCTGTTGGGGTACGGGCTCGACCCGTTGGCGGTGCTGGTGCCCTTCCTGGTATTCGCCATCGGGGTGTCCCATGGCGTGCAACAAATCAACTTCATCGTCCGCGAGATCGCCATCGGCAAGAGCGCCGAAGCGGCGGCGCGTTCGAGCTTTACGGGGTTGCTGATCCCCGGGACGCTGGCGCTGGTGACCGCGCTGGTTTCCTTCGTGACGCTGCTGTTGATCCCGATCCCGATGGTGCGGGAGCTGGCGATCACGGCCTCGCTTGGCGTGGCCTACAAGATCATCACCAACCTGGTGATGTTGCCGTTGATGGCGTCGCTGCTGAGTGTCGATGACAAGTATGCGGCCGCCCAGGAAGTGTCCCGGCAGCGCCGCACCCGCTGGCTGCGTGGCCTGGCCCGGCTCGCCGAGCCACGCAGGGCACAATGGGTGCTTGGCTTTGCCTTGGTGGTATTCCTGGTGGCGATCTGGCAAAGCCATGACCGTGTCGTTGGCACGCTGCAGGCGGGCGCGCCGGAGTTGCGCGAGGACGCCCGCTTCAATCGCGATGCGGTTTCCATCGCCGGCAACTACGACATTGGCCTGGACTGGCTCAGCGTGGTGTTCGAAGTCAACAAGGAGCCCTCTGGCGAAGACAGCCAGGTGGCCTGCGAGGATGTTGCCCTGGGCCAATACCAGGATCGCTTCGTGTGGGCCATGCAAGGGGTGCCAGGTGTCCTGTCGGTAGCGTCGTTCTCCAGCAACATGCGCCAGTTCAATGAGGGCTACAACGAAGGCAACCCGAAGATGGCAGCGGTGCCCATCGACCCGATGAACTACGCCGCCCTGGCTACCGAGGTTGCGCGCACGCCCGGGCTGATGCGCACCGACTGCAGCATGTCCGCAGTGCACCTGTACCTGGCCGATCACAAAGCCACCACGATCAACCGGGTAGTGGATGCCGCCAAGGCATTCCGCAGCGAATACCCCCTGCCAGGCATCTCGGTGCGCCTCGCTTCGGGCAACGCCGGGGTGCTGGCAGCCATCAACGAAGAAGTGGAAAAAAGCGAAACACCCATGCTGCTTTATGTCTATGCCGCCATCGCATTGCTGGTGTTCGTGGTGTATCGCGACTTGCGGGCAGTCCTGGTGTGTTGCCTGCCGCTGACCATCGGCACCTTTATTGGCTACTGGTTCATGAAGGAGCTGCAGATCGGACTGACCATCGCCACCTTGCCGGTGATGGTGCTGGCGGTGGGCATTGGCGTCGATTACGCCTTCTACATCTACAACCGTCTGCAACTGCACCTGGCTCATGGGCAGTCGATTACCAAAGCCGTGGAATACGCGCTGCTCGAAGTGGGTGTCGCCACTATTTTCACCGCCATCACCCTGGCCGTGGGCGTGGCCACCTGGGCCTTCTCGGAACTCAAGTTCCAGGCCGACATGGGCAAGCTGCTGGCCTTCATGTTCATCGTCAACATGGTCATGGCCATGACCGTGCTGCCGGCCTTCGCCGTGTGGCTGGAGCGGGTATTCCCACGTAAGCGCCCCGTGCGCGTGATCGGCGCGCTGGTGCACTGAGGAGAGAAACATGAAGTTCAGGGTTTCATTCACCGCAGCCGTGCTCGCAGCAGCAGTGCCGCTGATGTCTCTTCAGGCCGCGCCGTTGCAGGCCGTACCGGCCGTACAGGCGAGCAATGCCACGCAGGCCACCATGCTGGCCGCCGGTTGGGCGGGGGCGCGCATGGTGGCCGTGGGCGACCACGGTGTCGTGCTGTTGTCCGACGATCAGGGCATGGAGTGGCGCCAGGCGAGGTCGGTACCGCTGTCCACGCCATTGACGGGCGTGTCTTTCGTGGATGCCAAACGCGGCTGGGCGGTTGGCCACTGGGGCGCGATCCTGGCCACAACCGATGGCGGGGAGTCCTGGCAGGCCCAGCGACTGGCCACCGAAGAAGACCGGCCACTGTTCGCGGTGCACTTCTTCAATGCCCGGCAGGGTGTTGCAGTAGGCCTCTGGTCGTTGGTGCTGACGACCGAGGATGGGGGCCAGACGTGGGCTGAGCAGCCGCTGCAGGCTCCGCCGGGGGGCAAGCGGGCCGACCTCAACCTGATGGGGTTGTTTGCCGACAGCCGCGGCACGCTGTACGCCACGGCCGAGCATGGGCAGGTGCTGCATTCCGAAGACCAGGGGAAGAACTGGCGTTACCTGGATACCGGCTACGAAGGCACCCTGTGGTCTGGCGCGGTACTGGCCGATGGGCGTCTGCTGCTGGGTGGCCAGCGCGGCACCCTGTTGCAGGGTTCAGCGGACGGCAAGGGCTTTCGCCGAGTGCCAACGCAAAGCAAAGGCTCTGTCACGAGCGTAGCGGTAGCGGGCTCTCGTGTGTTGGCGGTCGGGCTGGATGGGCTGAGCGTGCAGAGCAGCGATGGCGGGCACAGTTTTCAGGAAACGCAGACCGCTGATGGCCTTTCACTGACGGCGGCGTTGTTCAACGCCGAGGGCGTACCTGTCTTGTTTTCACGCCGAGGGGTAATGCCCTGCCAGGAGTGAAGGGCCGGTCACTCGCTCAGAGGCCAGGCATCGCAAAGCGATGCCTGGCGTGTTTCCTTGCCTGGGCGTCTGGGTGGTCGTGGCACCTTCAGGCCCAGGCAAGTCAACGCTGGACGCTAGAGCTGAAGGTAATCCGCCAGGTCTGCGTAGTTATGTTGCCAAAGGCCAGGGCTGCCATTGGGGTATTGGGAGCGGAAACCGAGGATCTTCTGTACCCGCGGAGAAAGCGTGCGCACCAGCTCGAGCGGCACGATCAACGGGTAGGCTTCTTCAGGCGTGATTATCGAAGCCTGCATCGGGATGGTCAGCCCGCGACGGTAATAGTCGGTGGTCACGTTGGCCCCGCCACCGTGAACGACCTTGCCGCCGAACAGCACGGCATCCCCGGCTTTCAAGAGGGCAGGAATCGTCATCTCTGGGGTGCCGACATCGTCGAAGTCATCCCAGTCCTGGCTCCCGGGGATCAAGCGCGTGGCGCCGTTTTCCTCGGTGAAATCGGTCAGCGCCAGCATCAGGTTGGTGATGGCGCGTGGCGCATGTTTGCTCATGGCCACGAACGGTTGGTACTGCATCATGTCACGGTGCAGCATTTGCGCTTTGTTGCCTGGGCCGATTTCGATCAACTGGGCCGTGGTCAGCCACCAGTCACCGCACTCCGGGGCGTAAAGCACGTTCCCCAGTTCGTGGAAGAGGTCGTCATCGAGGACTTCCTCACGAAAGGTCTTGCTGTGGGTGACGAGGTTGGTAAGCCGTTTGGTCTGGTGGCCATGGAACTCGGCGATCAGCGCGTGCTCGTGCCTGGAGCCGGCATCGAGCGCGGCCAGGGGGGCGTCGAGTTCGCTGTTGATTCGTGCGACTTGTTCAGGGGTCATGAAGTTGCGGATGATTACGGCACCTGCCTGGTCGCTCAGCAGCGCAATTTCTTGCGCGGAAGTCGAGCGGGTTACAACTGGCAGGCTTGGCGTGGAGTTGCGAGAGGCTGACATTGAGAACACTCCAGATTGAAAGGAACGGTTGCGCAGGCGGGTTGACGTTTGATCAACGGGCATCAGGAAACAGGCCTGCTTGCTACTGCGCTAAACCCAGGAAAGGGACATGGAGCGCCACGGTGCCTCCTGGTTCTTTTTGTTCAGGCAGTGAGTTCATGCTAGGTTTGCACTGGCCCTGCGCCAAGGTACGAACTGCACCATTTTCCAGCCGATTTTTGAGTGATTTGCACCGCCCATGACCAGCACGCCATCGCCCTGGCCACGCCCCTCGGAAGCCGTTCGCGAGCTTATGCGCAAAGGCGCCGAACTCGCTCAGGCGCTGCCCCCTGAGTGGGTCGAGCGGCTGAACCAGTCACTGTTCTCTTCACCCGAAGATGCCAGGTTGCTGGAGGACCCGGTCATCCTCGCGTCGTGCCGGCGCGCCAACCGAGCAGAGTTGCTGCATTGGGCCAATGCCAACCTGCAGCGCCCTGGTGAGCCGGTGGAGCCCTACGTGTCTGCTGACATGGTGGACACGGCCAGGGAGCTCGCCCGCAGGGGGCTGTCCGAGCTGCTGATGAATGTTGCAAGGTCGACACAGAACGCAGCCTGGGACCTGTGGATGAAGATGGCCTTCAGCCTGACGCAGGATCCCGTGGTGCTCGAGGAATTCCTGAAGGTCTCGTCGCGTTCGATCTCGGAATTCATCGACAGCAACATGCGTGTGGTGACGCAGATCATCCTCGAAGAAAAGAACGCCCAGACCCATGATGATCCTGTCGATAAACGCAGCCTGGTCAGCCGGCTGCTCGATGGCAGGGATGTGGACGCGGAGCAGTTCGGCAGGCGACTGGGCTACAGCCTTGCGCAGAGACACCATGCCTGCCTCATCTGGAGCGAAACCCCGGACGCCGAGATTCGCCCCCTGGAAGATATGGCGCGTGCCCTGGCGCAGCTCACGGGCACGGTAGCGCCCCTGATCGTATTTGCGGGCCCTGCGACCCTGTGGGCCTGGAGCAATGCGGCAAAGCCGCTGGACCTGAACCTGCTGCAAGGCGTCGCTCGACAATTTCCCAAGATTCGCGCGGCAATCGGTTCGGCGGGCGCGGGGATGAATGGCTTCCGGCGCTCGCACCTAGAAGCCTTGACCACCCAGCGGGTGATGGGCCGCTTGGCGGGTTCACCCGCCGTTGCCACGATCGATCAGGTGAGGATGGTGTCGTTGATGACCCAGGATGTCCGCGCGGCCAGGCAGTTCGTCTTGAGCACCTTGGGGCGTCTGGCGACCGAACCCACGGTGCTTCAGCATTCGTTGCACGCCTTCCTGGCCAATGGCTGCAGCATCACCCAGACCGCCGAGGTGCTGGGTACCCATCGAAATACCTTGCTGCGCCGGCTGGAGCGCGCCCAGGACCTGCTGCCTGTCCCGCTTGCCGATCATCGCATCCAGATCGCCGCCGCTCTTGAGCTGGTGATCTGGAGTACGCCGCTCGATGGCGACGAGCAATAGCGGTTATCCCCTTCCTTTGGCGCAATAGCGCTTCACGGCTGTTGCCCTACGCGGGCGCCCAACAGGGTGCCCGCGTTGCAATGCCCTGCAAAAACGCGTTCTCCAGCATCTTTGCACGCTCGCTTGGCGCATGCCCTCGCTGGCGGGCATGGACCATGCCGTGCAACAGCGATAAGAACATCTCGGTCAGCAGCGCCGCGGTGACATCCGCTCGAAATACACCCTGTCGCTGGCCGCTGAAGAACAACGCATCGAGCCTTTCCAGATAAAACCGCAGGTCGTGCTGCACGCTCATGTGCACAGGGTAACGGGAAGCCAGGAAGGCGATCAGTTCGCCTTGGGCCAGGTGTTCGCGAATCAGCTGACGCAACGCGGCCAGGGGCTCTGTGGAAGCCAGCGCGCCGCTGTTGTCGAGGATCTGCATGAGCGTGTTTTTGGCGTGCTGTTCGAGCTGGCTATCGAGGTTTTCTCTCGTCCCGCAGTAACGGTGCAAGGTAGCCCGGCTGATGCCAGCCAACGCCGCCAGTTCACCCATGGACGCTCTGGGTCGCAAGGCGGCGCCGCCATAGCCTTCTTGCGCGATCACCGCGATCGCCGCCGCCAGCAACTCGGACCTTTTGGCGTCGCGATCTCTAACCGGGCGCCCACGACGGGCAAGCGGTAATTAACGCCTCGGCCGCGGCGCCAC